>CAIMDR010000061.1 GCA_903839795.1 uncultured Methylococcaceae bacterium
CAGCGTTGCGCACCTTTACCGCTCTGCCCCATAATTCTAACAGCCACCAGCAAAAAAATACCGATACCAAACAATAAGGTGGAATAACGTTTAAACTGATAAGGATCTATATGCGCCAATATCGTCATTAACAGAAAAGCCAAACCAACACGCCCCGCCTGCCGCATTAACGTGTCCATATCCTGACCGCCGGCACTGTAAAGAACCAGAAAGCTTAGCATCGAAGTCAATAGTAAACCGATAAACAAGGGGATGTCTATGTGTAGCTTTCTAAGCACATTCCCAAGCACTGAGGGCGGCTCAAACTGTTCATGACGGGTTTCAGTTTTCATTATTTTCCTGTAAAAATTGTTTGATAACCAGCCCTGCTATCGGCGCTGCCACTGAACCACCATGCCCGCCATTTTCAACAACCACCGCAACGGCAATTTTAGGATCAGCAGCCGGAGCAAATGCAATAAATAGCGCGTGGTCACGAAACTTAAAGTCGATCGCATTTTCATTGTATTTTGCGTTTTGCTTAATACCCAAAACCTGCGCGGTTCCTGTTTTACCCGCGATTTGATAATCGATATTGGTATTAATCCCTTTGGCGGTGCCGTGTGCGCTATGCACCACGTTAACCATGCCTTCGATAACCTTGTTAACGTTATCAGGATTTAATGGCAGAGTAATATTGGGAAGTGTTGGACCGGGCCGCGTACCTTGTGCGCTGACCATTTTATCCACCAGAAAAGGCGTCACTACCTTGCCTTTATTCGCCAACGTTGCCGTGGCTCTGGCTAGTTGTAAAGGCGTAACCTGATGGTAGCCTTGACCAATGCCGGTGATAAGCGTTTCCCCCGGATACCAGGCCTGATTTTTTTGCTCCTGCTTCCACTCACGCGAGGGCAATAATCCGGCTTTCTCGCCAATCAGGTCAATACCGGACTTTTCACCAAAGCCCATTTTTTGTAAAAAACTGTGCATTCGGTCGATACCCAGTATTGATGCCAGACGATAAAAATAAACGTCGCATGATTCCGTAATAGCTCGACTTAAATCCACCGAACCATGCCCCCCTTTTTTCCAATCCCGATAGCGGTGACTGACGCCAGGCAATTGATAATAGCCCGGGCATAACAGCTTTTGCTGAGAGCTGATAGCTTCATACTCAAGCCCCGCCAAAGCAATAAACGGCTTAACAGTCGATCCGGGTGGATAAAGCCCACGTAAGGCGCGGTTATAGAGTGGTTGATTTTCAGAGACTTGCAATGCTTGATATGCCTCATT
Organism: uncultured Methylococcaceae bacterium; assembly: GCA_903839795.1. Classification (GTDB taxonomy): domain Bacteria; phylum Pseudomonadota; class Gammaproteobacteria; order Methylococcales; family Methylomonadaceae; genus Methylobacter_C. The sequence goes on from CAIMDR010000061.1 coordinate 1,273, forward strand.
GGCAATGCCCACCACAAAAGGATTGGGATCAAAGCCAGGACGACTGACGAAGGTCAAAACACCACCGGTTTTAATATCAATGGCAACGACTGCACCATTAAAGGTATCCAGTGCATCGTAGGCTGTTTTTTGTAAATCAATATCCAGCGTTAAATAGAGATTTGCACCGGGATCTGGCGTGACTTCGTGCAAGGTATTAAGCAATCGGGCCTGAACATTGGTTTCTATTTCTGCATAACCGGTTTTGCCATGCAGTTCATTTTCATAAGAACTCTCTATACCCAGCTTGCCCACATGCGTAGAGCCCCTGTATTCAGCGAGGGGTAACTCTTTAATTTCTGCCTCATTAATACGGCCAACATAGCCAATGACATGCGCCGCTAAATCACTGTAAGGGTAGTGTCTAACCAACTGGGTATGAATATCGACGCCCTGAAAATAAGGTCTGACAACCGCAAACTTTGCCAGCTCTTCATCGTTCATGCTTAATAATAGCGGCGTACTGACGAAACGTTTTTGGCGCTTGCGTAATTTTTGATATTGCTCAATTTTTTCATCGGGTATATCAAGCAGTTTTTGCAGACGTAACAAGGTTTCATCCATATTACTGATCTGCTCAGGGATAAGCTCCAAACTATAAGAGGGCGTATTTTCGGCCAGCACTTTTCCATGTCGGTCATAAATCATGCCTCGGGTAGGCACCAAAGGAACAATTTTTATACTGTTATCTTTTGCCAGTGATGAATAATGTTCGTGACCGACAATTTGCAAGTAAATAAGACGGACTATCAGACCCGATGTTAATAGGATAATGACAACAAAAGCGGCGACAATGCGATTAAGAAATAAACGGTTTTCTACTGAATGGTCTTTAATGGCGTATAGAGTGGACATAAGTTACAGCGTATTCTATTTAATGCGTTGTGACAAACCAACAAAGCGGAGTACGCCATAAACCAAGGGCCAAGCTAACGTACCGGTAAAAACAGGTAACCAGAAAGAAGCGTGAAGTTGTGCCGGATGCTGAAGGTTTTTTATAAAAAACAGCAACAGTTGCGACAATAGCAGACAGAAAAAAACAAACAAGCCTTGTTGCAGAAAAGGAAATTGACGTAATTGTTTGTGTAATTTAAGGCAAATATAGATAACCAGTGAATAAGCCAACGCATATTGTCCCAATAATCGACCGGTCAACACATCGGTCAGCAAGCCAAACGTCCAGGCATGAAAAATACCCACGCGGTCAGGCAGGGTAAGTGACCAGTAAACCAGCACCAAAAGCACCCAGTCCGGATTAAACGCAGACATTTCGCCGGGCCAAGGCGCAATTCTTAAACACATCGCCACTATGAGCGTCAGGATAATTCTAAAAAATCCCACATAATTATTTAACTGCATCAGTTTGGGTCTCCGCTTCGTTTGCTGTTGGCTTTGAAATGAGCGGAACCGGTGTGGATTTGCTCCAGACGATCATTAACTCTCTGTTACGGTCTAACAAGGCTTTTGGGGTCGCCGTAATGGTTGCGAAGGCTTTATTAGGTTGCGAGGTAAATTCATCAACCACCGCCACCGGATAACCTTGAGGAAAAGTACCGCCCAAGCCTGAGGTTATCAGTAAGTCACCCGGACGAATATCGGCATTACTGGGCAAGAAAGGCAGCACCAGTCGATTTAGCTGGCCGCCACCCACGGCAATGGTTAATAAACCGTTACGATTAACCTGAACCGGAATCGCATGATTGGGATCAGTAATCAGCATAATTTCTGAAGTGAACGGCAAAGCCCGAAAAACCTGCCCGACAACTCCGTTTGCATCCAATACCGGTTGCTGGGGATGTACACCAAAACGGGTACCTTTGTTGACCACGACAATATGCTCGTAAGGTGCCATATTAACCGACAACAATTCGGCAACCAGAACCTGCTCACCCAGCTTAAAGGAGTTTTCCAATAACGCCCGCAAACGAATATTTTCTTTTTCCAGCGCCTCAAACTTAAGCAAGCGGGTTTGATGAATAAGCTGTTCTTCACGCAGCCTTTCATTTTCCATTTTTAGGGTTCGATATGAACTAACCGAGTCGGCCGCCTGATCAACAAGAACAGTAGGTAAATCAACAAAATATTTTAAGGGATCAACAAAAAAAGATAGCGTCGCGCGTAACGGGATCAATTTTGAACTGCTGTATTCAGTTGCCAATAAAACAACAGAAGCAATAACGGCTACCAAAAGTCGGGTATTAATTGAGGGGCCGGTGGCAAATAAAAGTTTTATAGCAGTGTCTCGTATCAGTTAAAGGTGCGGCAACTCAAGTTAGGCATAGCCTTGAAAAAACAATTTGTCCACGAAAAAGTTCAAAGCGACCTCAAACTATAAACCGTTACCCAAAGCGAAAACAGTTATGTAAACCCGTTGCCTGATTTATTTCGTGTCGCCCGAAAGCACCTGCTTTTGGCTTTCGTGGATGAGTCGCTTTTTTAAGATAGGACTTTTATTATTCTAACGAAAAAGTTGAGAATCCTTTTTTATCCAGCATTTCCAAAACCATACCGCCACCTCTGGCAACACAAGTCAATGGATCATCGGCAATATGCACCGGCAGACCGGTTTCTTCCGCTATCAGGCGGTCAATATCTCTCAGTAATGCGCCACCGCCAGTTAAA
>CAIMDR010000062.1 GCA_903839795.1 uncultured Methylococcaceae bacterium
ACGGTTTACGGGGTTCGTTGCGATGCCACCAAGCCAGTGTGTCGCGGGTGTCTGCATCCAGCATTTCGGCAAAGCGGCGTTCAGTGTTGTTAAGGTCTTGAGGCATAATGCCATAAACATTTAGTCGGGAACGGCTGATGCAATCCGGCGCTTCGATAAAGGATGGCAAGAAATCAGTATCGAAAACTTGCTTGAAACGGGCGGCACATAAGCGGGAAGCATCACGCACCAAATGCGGGAAAGTCGCCAAAATTAAATTCAAAGCGCGTGCCAGTTCCAGTTCGCTTAAACCCATGCCTTGATGTTCATTATATTCTGATTGTAAGCGAGCCAAGATGAGTGAATTTAGTTCATTAGGATCGTAACAATCAGCATCGAACAATACTTTTTGAGCACGTCTGGCAATATCCGAATTCGACAACCGAGCTTGAATGCTATCTACTATTTCATCTGTCTTGCCAAAAATATTATCAACGGTTTTACGGGTGATTTTAAGATTTTTCCGTAAACCGGCATTTAAAACCTGCGCATTTAAATCAATGCGTATGGCTATACATTGCACCAGCTCATCGGTACTGAGCGGCAAGCGTTCGGTCTTAAAACGTTTTGGCACTCCCTCACGTAATTCAAACCGGGTATTCCCTGTCAGCACGGGGCGAATCGGCACAACTTTTCCGGACTCGATAGTCTGTGTCGTTTCCAATGAGAACCAGTCATCAATGAGTGGCAATGTCGGGCCTTCCAAATACGAAACGGGCGGTTGGGTATTCACTCCTCCTATTTCAGCAGGTTGCCAAACCGGCATAACATAAGGTTGCGACAATAACGAGGTTTGACCCGAAGCGGCAACTTGCACTTCTGTTTGACCACCTATTTTCACGACCATCGTATAGGGCGTAATTTCCGCCAGTTGTGAGGTAATCGCGTTGATTTTAGCCCCTGCGCCAATCAAACCGCCCTGGCTTTCGGCATCAGCCAAAAACACATAACCAAAGCGCAACACGTTCGGCAAGGATTTAGTAAGCGCCATCGCCTGTAAGCGTTGATGTACCCGTAAAATGCGCCCAACCACCTGAATGCCAAAATCAGTGCTTTTAGTGCCGCGTAACGATACCAGCGTAAAGGCACGCGGTGCATCAAAGCCCAACGCAGCTGCCACCTTAAAAATCAAGACTTCCTTACTTTCATCCCGCGCCACCGCCAGCAAATCATCGTTGGGATCATCAGCGGTATACCAGGCTATCGACTCTTCAGGCACACCCAGTCCCAACAAGTGCTTTTTGGTTTCTTCAATGGCAGTTTCGCCCGCTTTGCCGGTATTGCCGACTTGCACCAACATCAACGGCATTAAGCGTATTTTGGCTTCGAGGAGTTGCGCTTTGATGGCTTGATGGGTTCGCCAGCCGTCTTCCAATGCCGTTGCCGACAAATCAACCAGCTCTTTTTGATCGTCCGGCACCAGATAGGCAATTGACTTAACCGCTTCTTTAATCAATCCGGCGTCCACGGCATTTTGCCGCGATACCTGAATGCGATGCACCTTCGCCAGTCCCGCCGCTTTTTTAAATTTCTCAACGTCGGTATCATCCGGCGTGGCAGTAATCAGTAAAGAAAATTCCGGACGCATCACTTCCCGATAAAAATTTACCGTTTCCGTGGCCTTGGTAAAGCTGTGGTGCGCTTCATCCACTACCACGCCAATCCGAAAACCGGCCTCGCGTAATTCCGGGATAAATTCATCCAGCGACAAAGATAAATCGCCGCTGCTCCGCAACTTTCGGGTTTCCGCGTTGCGTGCGGCAACCGAAGCCCAAGTAGTCACAAAAACATCTCCGCTACTGGCTGTATAAGACTTACGATCACAGGCCAGGTCGCGGATTTTTAAACCGTTAAATTCTTGCTTTAACGCGCTTTTAGCCTGTTCAACCAAGCCTGCAAACGGCGTAAACCAAAACCAGACAATTTTGGCATTGTCCCGGTGATCCGGGCGGGCAAAGCTCTCGGCGATCAATCCGGCCATTAAGGTTTTACCGGCACCAGTCGGTGCTTCCAGCAACACGCAACCGTTATAGGCGCTGATGGCGCGTTGACTATCGGTATCGTCAACCTGTTGCAATTGGTTTTCCGCATAACGGAAAATATCCAGCGCGTTTTCAACGGCCTCTTTCTGATAACCTTTCGGTGCCACACTCATGCCTTACTCCCTGACCCAAAACGATCCACCAGAAACTGCGGAATCGGCAAAAAACTCAAGCGGTCATCGTCAAAATGTTGCCGTAATAAACCCGGTTGCCAGGTGTAGACAATCAGTGTTGCCGCCGTGGTGCAGGCATCATGCAAAGACTGCAATGTCCTTTCGTTGATGTTGGGCAGGTACACTACCGTGCTGTTTTCCAGTACGGCTTGCTGGATCAGCGCATCGGCAATAAATGGCGACAGACTTTCGGCATGGATTAACTGCAATGCTGTCCAGATAGCATCATGCTGAATACAGTTGAACAAGGTTTCGGCAGGTAGGCGATTGGTACGAAGGTAAGCGAAATTGCCGCCCAAACCGGCGACAGCTTCAGCTTTTTTATTGGTGTAGCCTTGCATTACGCGCCGCACCCGTTCAGCGCAGACATCACGGCACAGGTTTTTATCGGGTTCAATATCGGTGGCTTCGGTACTCGACACCAGAATAAAACGGCGATTACCGCCATCTTCGGTATTGAGTTTCATGACTGCGTGGGCGGTGGTGCCACTGCCTGCGAAAAAATCTAAAACTATGTCATCCTTATTTGGGGCACCCTGCCTCACCAGTTCTAAAATTAAATCTGATGGCTTTGGAAAATCAAAAGCCCTGTTCTCAAAAATATCTTCAAGCTCACGTGTACCATGATATGTAAAAATCTGAGAGCCAATAATTGATGAGTATCCAGTAAATTCGGATTTCATTTCTTGTAGAAAAACCTTAACCCGTGGCCTACCAGACAGCTTTGCCGGCCAAAGAATTCTTTTTTCAGCCATCAAAGAAGCCATGCGATTTCTATCAAACCTCCAGCCTTGTTTTGGTTTTCCGTAGTTAATGTCAGTTTCAATATCTATCAGATCATAATGTAGATTTGGACGTGCTTTTTCATCAGCCAAACCTACCATATTTCCACTTGCCCAAAGTCCGCGTGGATCACTATCTGGATTTTTATATTGCTCATGATCGCGTTCTACGCCTCGAAGGAAAGTACCATAAGCAAAGATATATTCATGATCAATGGATGCTCCATTTTTAGTTCGATTATCCTTATTCTGTCTACTTTTCCAGACAAACTGACCAATGAAGTTTGATGAACCAAATACGCTATCCATCAATATCTTTAAGTGGCATGCTTCTCCATCATCAATCGAAACAAAAATCACGCCATCCTCAGCCAATAAATCCCGCGCCAATTGCAAGCGCCGATACATAAATTCCAGCCACTTGGAATGACGGTAAGCGTCATCCTTATCGACAAAGCGGTCGTTATAGATAAAATCACGATTGCCGGTGTTATAAGGCGGATCGATGTAAATGCACTTGATTTTACCGGCATGAGTCATGCGCAGATAGCGCAAGGCGTCAAAGTTATCACCCTCAATAATCAGGTTGCGATAAGGCGCTACGCCACAAGACAGGGCAGGGTCAAAATCCAGCATGACAAAATCGTCATTCACCGCCTTTTCGTGGTCAATTTCTTTGCGCTCCCAAACCAAGCCAAAACGAGGCCGCCTGTCGCGTAAACGCAATTCACGAAGCAATTCTTCGCGGCTGTAATCATCGTAATTGTCGGCCATGTTTAATCCGTTCTGTGGTAAATTCTTAATGTGGGCATTGATAACCCGAAACAAATACAGACCAACAAAATAAACCGCTAACCATGCGGCTTTTTTATGCCTTGAAACAGTACAAGCACCTGCAAACGAATACACCCAGCATAATCGCAGCCAATGCGGGTTTTTATGCCTGAAATTCTGGCAGGTATTACCGATAAGAAAAGGGTATTTAAAACGGGTAATAATTGGCAATAGATTGAAAAAGTTATCCCATACGTTATCCCATAACGCGGTTTTTCTCTTTTTAACAAATTCCAAGTTTTGTAAGTCATTGTTTCAATTGGTCGGGACGAAAGGATTTGAACCTTCGACCCCTTGTCCCCCAGACAAGTGCGCTACCAAGCTGCGCTACGCCCCGACATTGAAATAATTGTGTAATACTGAAAGGATTGTGAACACAACCCCTAACAACTAAGCGCGAATTATACTACACAAACCCGCTACGTGTCAGAATCTATTTGAGCAATTGTAAAATATCTTCCAGCTCGGCAATCATTTGGTGTATTAATTGCTTTGAGCTGTTTATATCTTCTTTGCTATTGTCACTCATTAAATGGGCTCTTGCTCCACTGATTGTGTAGCCTTGCTCATATAATAACGCTCTTATTTGTCGTATCATCAGCACTTCGTGGCGCTGATAATAACGACGATTGCCCCGTCTTTTTACCGGACTGAGGTCAGTAAATTCTTGCTCCCAATAACGAAGCACATGCGGTTTAACACCACATAATTCACTGACTTCACCTATGGTGAAATAACGTTTTTCCGGTATGACCGGAAGTTCATTGTTGTTGCTCGGCTCCAACATAAGCTTCTACTCGGGCTTTAAGTTTTTGTCCAGAGCGAAATGTTACCACACGTCTGGCAGTGATGGGAATTTCCTCGCCGGTTTTAGGGTTTCTGCCCGGACGACTGGTTTTATCACGTAGCTCAAATTTTCCAAAACCGGAAAGTTTTACTTGCTTGCCTTGCTCCAAAGAACTTTTTATTTCTTCAAAAAAAAGCTCTACCATTTCTTTTGCTTCGCGCTTGTTTAAGCCTAGCTCGTCAAACAGCCTTTCGGCAAAATCTGCTTTTGTTAATGCCATCAATCAATCCCTCAGCTTTGCATTTTTTTCATTGTTCAATAGAGTTAACAGTCTGCCAACGATAGCTTCTATTTCAGAATCTGTTAGTGTTTGTGTATCATCTTGCATAATTAAACTCAAAGCAATACTTTTACTGCCCTCTTCAACACCTTTACCACGGTAGATATCAAAGATAATGACCTCTTGCAAGGCTGTCTCTGCACTGCTTTTAATGCAGTTGATTACTTCACTTGCAGTGACGTCTTCTTTAACGATCAAGGCTAAATCACGCCGTACTGACGGGTATTTTGACAGTGCTTTAAAAACCGGAATCAGTTTATTAAGCACTAAATTTTGATCCAGTTCAAATAGAAAAACAGGGGTATCAAACCCTAATTGTTTTTCCAGATTTGGATGCAACATACCCAGCCAGCCTATTTTTTTGCCATCCGACGCTATAATTTCCGCAGTTTGTCCAGGATGCAACGCTGATTGCTGAGCGGATAGATACTGAACTTCGCAACCCGTTAAAGAAAATAGGGCTTGTATATCGGCTTTAATGTCAAAAAAATCAACTTTGCGGGATGTCTCGCCCCATTGCTCGCTGTAAGCGTCACCTAAAACCAGACCCGCCAGCATTTTTTGTTGCTGCGTTTCACCGTCAATTTTATTAAAACACAGACCCGATTCAAATAACCGGACTCTATTTTGTTGACGGTTGGTATTATAAAGAGCCGCTTTCAATAAGCCACACCATAAGGTAGTGCGCATGACCGCCAATTCCGAAGAAATCGGATTTTTTAAACGGATAACGTCTGTTTCCGGGGCCACTGTTTTTTGAATCTCTTCGTCGACAAAACTGTAAGTAATGGCTTCTTGATAACCCCGATCAACCAGTAAATCTTTAACACGATCAATATCCAGCACGGCTTCAGTTGCAGTGCTTAATTCTGAGCGCATTAACAAACTGCTGCTGGGCAAGTTGTTATAACCATAAATACGCGCTATTTCTTCAATTAAATCGGCTTCAATAGCAATATCAAAACGAAAACCCGGCGGACTGATTTGCCAGCCATCAGTTTGTGTTTGGACGGTCATTCCCAAGCGCTGAAAAATATCAATAACCTGTTCATCAGCCAACGCAATACCCAGCGTTTTTTCTATGCGTAGACGCCTTAACAAGACGGCTTCGCGTTGCGGCAAAGCGGCTGTTGTGGTGACTTCAGTAATGGGGCCTGCACCGCCACCGGCAATGTCAATAAGCAATTGTGTCGCCCGTTCAATCGCTCTTGTTTGCAGTGTTGCATCAACACCGCGTTCAAAACGGTGGGATGAATCCGTATGCAAACCAAAACGGCGTGCTTTGCCCGCTATCGCGTGGGGTGCAAAATAGGCACACTCCAAAAATACCGAGCGGGTTTCATCATTCACCGCTGAATCAGCGCCACCCATAATGCCGGCAAGCGCCAAGGCTTGTTTATCATCGGCGATAATCAGGGCTTCATTATCAAGTTTAATCACCTGATTATTTAATAAGGCCACACTTTCATCCGCGTTAGCCCAGCGCACGGTGATACCACCCGCAAGCTTTTCCGCATCAAAGACATGCAAGGGCTGCCCCAGTTCCAACATGACGTAATTAGTCACATCAACCAAAGGCCCCAGACTTCTTAAGCCTGAACGACGCAAGCGCTCCTGCATCCATAAAGGCGTTATTGCCTTGGCATTGACCTCTTTAATCAAGCGACCCAAATAACGGGGACAGGCATCTGTCGCTTCTACCGATACCGTTAAAACGTCTTGATGACTAATGGGTGCGTTGATAACTTGGGTAGGTAACCAGTCCATTTTATTGAGCACAGCGACTTCACGCGCCAAGCCTTCAACACACAAACAATCCGCTCTGTTGGGCGTTAAATCAACTTCTATAATGGCATCGTTCAGTGCCAAATAGTCGCGAATATCAACACCTACCGGTGCGTCATCCGCTAACTCCATTAAGCCGTTGGCATCCGTCGCCAGTCCCAGTTCTTTTTCTGAACACAACATGCCAAAAGACTCTTCGCCCCGTAGTTTTGATTTCTTTATTTTAAACTCACCGGGTAAAACTGCGCCGCACAAGGCTGCAGGGATTTTTAAGCCAACCCTGACATTACTTGCACCGCAAACAATTTGTAAAGGCTCTGCCTCACCGACAGCAACCATACAAACGCGCAGACGATCGGCATCGGGATGTTGGTGCATGGATATAACTTGACCCACAACAACGCCGCTAAATTTTGCAGCCGCAGGGTTTACAGAATCGATTTCCAGACCTGCCATCGTTAATTGTTCAACCAGTATTTCTGTACTTATTTCCGGGTTGACATACGACCTTAACCAGGCTTCACTAATTTGCATGATTCAAATTTTCCTGTGTAACGGCAACTTAATTAAATTGCTCTAAAAATTTAAGATCATTTTCAAAAAACAACCGTAAATCATTAATACCATATCGCAACATTGCGAGGCGCTCTACGCCCATACCAAAAGCAAAACCACTGTAGTGCTCACTGTCGATATTAACCGCTTTAAAAACTTCAGGATGAATCATCCCGCAGCCCATCACTTCCAGCCAGCCGGTCTGGCTACAGACACGACAGCCTTTGCCGTCACACATAACGCATTCAATATCAACTTCTGCGGAAGGTTCGGTAAAGGGAAAGTATGAGGGTCTAAAACGTACTTGAATGTCTTTTTCAAAAAAAGCACGCAGAAATTCGTAAACCACACCTTTTAAGTCAGCAAAACTAACATCGGTATCGACCAAAAAGCCTTCAACCTGATGAAACATGGGGGTATGTGTAATATCCGAATCACAACGATAAACACGACCCGGCGCAATAACTTTTAATGGCGGCTTTTCAGATTCCATCGTTCTAATTTGAACGGGGGATGTATGCGTTCTTAAGACGGTATGTGCGTCAAAATAAAACGTATCATGCATTGCCCTTGCCGGGTGAGATTCTGGAATATTGAGTGCTTCAAAGTTATGATAATCATCTTCGATTTCAGGCCCTTCTACGACTTTAAAGCCGACACTGGCAAATATTTTGGAAATACGGCGCAGAGTGGTGGTGACCGGATGCAATCCTGCTACTGATTGTCCACGTCCCGGCAAGCTAACGTCAATACGTTCACTGGCTAATCGTTGAGATAAGGCGATATCTTCCAACTGTGCTTTGCAGGCTTCCAGTTGTTGCTGAAATTGATCTTTGGCTTGATTGATTATTTGGCCGGCAGAGCGCCGTTGATCGGGATCAAGGCTGCCAAGTTCTTTCATCTGGAGGGTAAATAAGCCCTTTTTGCCAAGGTATTGAACACGAACTTTATCGAGTTCGTTAAGGTCATGTACTGCCGCAAGCTCTTGTAATGCCTGCGCGAGAATCTCTTCAAGGATAGCCGACACTGCACTGCTCGCTTTATTAGGTGGGAAAATTTTTAAAATAGGGTTTCAGGATAAAAATCCTGAACTACCCGTCTCTTAAACAAGAAACGGGCAGCATCATAAGATGCCTCAGTGAAGACAGACTGCGTCTTTCTTAAGGCTGACTTTGATTGGCTTTAGCAATTTCTGCTATTTTGCCAAATGATTCAATGTCACGTACTGCGAGGTCGGCCAGAATCTTACGATCTATACCAACGTTGGCTTTTGTTAAGCCATTGATCAAGCGACTGTAAGATATTCCGTACATGCGTGCAGCAGCATTGATACGGACGATCCACAAGGCGCGGAATTGACGTTTTCTTTGTTTGCGATCGCGGTACGCATATTGACCCGCTTTGATTACCGCTTGTTTGGCAACACGATAAACCCGACTACGAGCACCGTAGTAACCTTTCGCTTGCTTTAAAACTTTCTTGTGTCTTGCTCTGGCTGTTACGCCGCGTTTAACTCTAGGCATTCCTATTCTCCTCTATTAACTGTAAGGCATCATACGTGCAGCCATGCGCACATCTGATGGATGAATAGTTGCGGGCGAGCGTAACTGTCTTTTTCTCTTAGTCGATTTCTTCGTCAAAATATGACGACGATGTGACTGTCCACACTTAAAACCGCCGTTGCCGGTGCGTCTAAAACGCTTGGCAGCACCACGGTTAGTTTTTATCTTTGGCATTTGTTTGCTCCAATAATATAAAATAAAA
>CAIMDR010000063.1 GCA_903839795.1 uncultured Methylococcaceae bacterium
GTTGGAAGCACCGTATAGCTTGGTAGCAATCGTTTCAATTTTTTCCCACAAGCTGAGGTTTTCATCATAGACGTAAGTAAACGCAGGTTCATGGTCGTCAACAACATTAATGACCGCTTGTGCCAGCGTTTCTGCGCCTGCTCCACCGGTTGCCCAATGCGTTGAAACAATGCAGGTTGCACCTAAGTCGGCACATTTTTGTTGCAGCAAAGCGACTTCAGCTTCAGTATCAAAGGTAAAATGGTTGATACACACGACACAAGGCAGGCCATAATGCCGGGTAATGTTGTGGTAATGACGTTCAAGATTAACAAAACCTTGTTCCAGTGCCGCCAGATTTTCGGTGTTTAAGTTCTCTTTGGCGACGTTGCCATGAAATTTAAGCGCTCTGATGGTGGCAACCAAAACCACGGCCGAGGGTTTTAATCCTGACATGCGACATTTAATATCAATAAACTTTTCAGCGCCCAAATCAGCTCCAAAACCGGCTTCGGTGACGACATAATCGGCCAGTTTTAACGCGGTTTTGGTGGCTGTTACGGTGTTGCAACCGTGCGCAATATTGGCAAACGGGCCGCCATGAATAATAGCGATGTTGTTTTCCAGTGTTTGTACCAGATTGGGTTTGATGGCATCTTTTAATAAAGCGGCCATGGCACCTTGTGCCTTTAAATCGCGGGCATAAACGGGTGTCACTCTATCGGATTTATAGCCGATAACAATGCGACCCAGACGTTCTTTAAGGTCAGCGCGACCGGTTGCCAAACAAAGTATCGCCATCACTTCAGAAGCGACCACAATGTCGTAACCGTCTTCACGCAAGTAGCCATTTGCAGAGCCTCCCATGCCAACGACGATGTGACGCAGGGCTCGGTCATTCATATCAACCACCCGCTTCCACTGAATGCGTCTGGGGTCAATATCCAGCACGTTACCGTGATTGATATGGTTGTCTATCAACGCCGATAACAGATTATGCGCCACGCCGACCGCATGAAAGTCACCGGTAAAGTGCAGGTTAATGTCTTCCATCGGCACCACTTGTGAGTGACCGCCGCCCGCCGCACCGCCTTTTACGCCAAAACAGGGGCCCAAGGAAGGTTCGCGCAGGCAGATGATGGTTTGTTTACCCAGTCGGTTCATGGCATCACCCAAACCGACTGTCGTAGTCGTTTTGCCTTCACCCGCCGGCGTTGGACTAATGGCGGTTACCAGAATCAGTTTGCCGTCTGTTTTGTCGGTCAGGCTGTTGATGTATTCCAGGGATATTTTGGCTTTGTAATGACCGAAAGGGTCAAGGTGTTCGGCCTCTATGCCGTACTGTTCTTTTGCCAAACCGATGATCGGTCGCATCGTGGCTTGTTGGGCGATTTCTATATCTGACATGTTTTATCTAAAGTTAATAATTGATAGGTGTTTAATATAATGGCGGTTTGACGGCTCAAGCATAGGTTGATGCACGAACCTGAGAAGATGATATTTGATTAACGCCATATAATTCAAAACATATAACTGGTTCAGTTATCGAATTAAATATTTTTATCAGTGCGGAATCTAGCGATGTTTCACAGAGCTCCAAAGTTTTCAAGATTAGATTCTGAATTTCCTGTTTGTTGGTAGAGTAATTATTTAGCCATTTTGATGGCATCAGTAATTCGGCTGCAAATCTATTGGCCTCTCCTTCCATAGTGCTATACTCCCATTCCAAATGGGGATCAGATTCTGTATCTGTGTGAGAAATAATTGTTCCCGTATGCCAAGGAATAATTATATGTCCAAGTTCATGAGCCAGAGTGAACTTTTTTCTGTTCTCATAAGGCTTGCTATTGATTAGTATTTCTGGTTTTTTCTTAGAGCCTATGCCTATAACAAGCCCATCTGCATCAGTTGGAAATTCTATGTATTCCAAAGTAGCATAGTTTTGTACAAGGGCTTCTAAGTCGAAAGGAGGCTTTGTTATTTTATGACGAGCCAAGAGTCTTTGAGCTAATCTTTCCTCTGGCCTGATCAAATTTTACCTATCCTCTTAAGCCATTCTTCCATTTTAGCTGCTTCCTGATTATTCTTTGCCCTGGCTGCTAGCGCTACGCGTTCAAAATTTAACTCTTCATTCAAACTAATATGCCGTAATTTGCTATTAAGAATGGCAGCGAGAATACTAGGTCGTGTCGCCCACAATGAATATTCTTCCCATGACATACCAAGAAATTCATGTAGTTCTTGATTTTTACCGGCTAATCCTGAATGCCATTGTGCAATATAGTCATCTATTTCATTCATAAAGGCTTCGCCTGCTAAACAGTTTGAAATAAAAGTCATAACTCCCCCCTCTTTAGTTTTGTTTACTTATTCGTCTGCCGCGAACGGCTGGTTTGATAACAACACCCGTGATTGGACAAACAACGCCGAGATGAAAGCCACTTTTATTGAACACCTCTATTTCACCGTGCAAAGAATCCCAAGTGTAGTAAATATCTTCTTCAGAATTTTTATAGACTTTTCTTCCGGCTTCTATTCCAACAACTCGACAGTTATCTAATATCGAAGGTTTAGGGATAGATTTTTTAGTCATAAAATATAAGCCTTTTTATGATGCGCTGAAGAACCAAGCGTATCGTTCGAGTTATTTGCTATTGCGAATTCCCAATGCTTCATTATATCTCGTATATTGGGTATTTTGTAAGTTAGCACTGACGTAAGAAGCTCCCCAACAATAAGGTGCTTCGGTTTTGTTGTACCTGACGGACATAAATACCCAAAGACTATAAAGGATTACTTATATCATCCCAATCTTCAATCCAATCAACTATAAACCGGAAACCGTGCGCAAAGATTGCCAACTTTTTCTCGTACCAGAGCAATGACTTCTTCATCGGCCATATTTTCCATTACATCACACATCCAATGCGCTACTTCGCTGACTTCGGCTTCTTTAAAGCCGCGTGTGGTTGGCGCGGGTGTGCCGACCCGGATGCCGCTGGTGACAAAAGGCGATTGCGGGTCGTTAGGCACGGCGTTTTTATTGACCGTGATATGTGCCCTGCTTAAAGCGGCATCGGCGGCTTTTCCGGTGATGCCTTTGGCAATCAGGGAAACCAGCATTAAATGATCATCGGTACCGCCTGACACAACGTCAAAGCCGCGCTCGATAAAAACGGTGGCCATGGCTTGGGCATTTTTAATCACTTGTTGCTGATAAACGCGAAACTCAGGCTGCATGGCTTCTTTAAAAGCAACTGCTTTGGCAGCAATAATATGCATGGCAGGGCCGCCTTGTATGCCTGGAAAAATGCTGGAATCGATTTTTTTCTCTATTTCAGGGTTACTTTTGCACAAAATAAGACCGCCGCGAGGGCCACGTAAGGATTTATGCGTAGTGCTGGTGACAACGTCTGCAAAAGGAACGGGGTTAGGGTATAAACCGGCTGCGATTAAACCGGCGATGTGCGCCATATCGACGACAAAATAAGCACCCACTTTATCAGCAATGTCGCGAAAACGTTGCCAATCCCAAACGCGTGAGTAAGCGGAAAAGCCCGCAATAATCATTTTTGGTTTATGTTCCAGTGCCAAGGCTTCAACTTGATCATAATTAATTTCACCGGTTTCAGGGTTTAAACCGTATTGAACAGCGTTGTAAATTTTGCCGGAGAAGTTGGGCTTGGCTCCGTGTGTCAAGTGACCTCCATCAGCCAAACTTAAGCCTAGTATGGTATCGCCCGGTTGAATCAAGGCCATAAAGACGGCCATGTTCGCTTGAGAGCCAGAGTGTGCCTGTACGTTGGCGTAATCAGCACCAAATAAGGCTTTGGCGCGGTCGATGGCTAATTGCTCGACTTTATCAACAAATTCACAACCGCCATAATAACGTTTGCCGGGATAACCTTCGGCGTATTTATTGGTTAACTGAGAGCCTTGGGCTTCCATTACGCGTGGGCTGGCGTAATTTTCTGAGGCAATCAGTTCAATGTGATCTTCTTGGCGATTACGTTCTTCTTCCATTGCTTGGAACAGATCATCATCAAAACCGGCTATGGACATAGATTTTTTAAACATGGTGTTTCCTGATTAAGAGGTGTGTATTTGAGTGAGTGTAGGGTGAATAAGTAATACTTGCAGGTCAGCTACGTTGGTTCCGGTCGCGCCGGTATCAAGTAAATCCTGTGAACTTTTTAAGGCAGTGTAAGAGTCGTTATTGTCCAGCATGGCAAGCGGATCTATGCCCGCATGGCGCATGCGCTTTAGGGTGTCTTGGTCAGCGATGCCTCCGGCGGCGTCTGTTGGGCCATCGCGACCATCGGTGCCGCCGCTCAGAAATGTCCAAGGGCCGGTTAAGCCGTGTTGCTCTGCGGCAAGTGCAAAAGCCAGCACCATTTCCTGGTTACGGCCACCGCATCCTGCGCCTTTTAAGGTAACAGTAGTTTCGCCACCCGCCAACAAGGCCATTGGTTTTTCAATACCGTTGGAGATTAAGTTTTTTGCATAAGCTACCCATTTTTCAGCCGCCTGCCTGGCTTCGCCGCAAAGATACGCATCGTATAACCGGGTTTGGTAGCCTAAATTTTGCGCTGCTTTTAGTGTTGCCTTGACGCTAATGGCGTTGCTGCCCACCAAAGTATGGCTGGTGTTTTTAAAAACAGGATCACCAGACTTGGGTGTTTCAGGTGCTTTGCAAAGGCTGCCTTGTTCCAAATAGTGTTGAACTTTGGCGGGTACTTTATCCCAATTATTTTTGGATTTGAAAACGGCAATTGCATCGTTGTATGTGCTGGGGTCAGCAACTGTTGGGCCGCTGGCAATGGCGCTTAAGTCATCGCCTAATACATCGGATAAAATAAATGCATGCAAGTCCGCCGGAACTGCCAGTCGTGCCAAGCCACCGCCTTTTAACACGGATAAATGTTTGCGTACACAATTAATCTGGTTAATCGTTGCGCCACTCGCCAGTAGCAAATCAGTAGTAGCAATTTTTTCTGCCAGCGAAATGGCATCGGCAGGGTAGGGAATAAGTGCTGAACCGCCGCCACTGACTAATACCAAAACCAGTTCGTTGGCTTGCGCGAGACTGATTAATTCAGCGCACTTAAGGGCGGCATTAAGACCGGCTTCATCAGGCAAAGGATGCGCAGCGCCGATAACTTCAATAGCATCGAGCGTTGTTACGTTTTCATAATTAGTAACGGCAAGGCTGTCAACTGCCAGCAAATGAGCGGGGATGATTTCTTGAGCCGCTTTTGCCATGGAACAAGCGGCTTTGCCAAAGGCGATAAGGTGGACTTTTGACCAGTCACCGGTACGCTTTTGGGTAAGATCGTTCAAATCCAACAGAAATTCCAACTGTTGACCATCCGTAAACAAACAGCTTTTAACCGCTTGATAAGGGTCAGCCGCAGTAACGCCTGCCTTAAAAATACGTAAAGCATCTTCTTTTGATGACAACGCGGTCGGGATTTCTGAATGGCTCATTGAGACGGTTATTAACTATAGTTTTTCAGATAAATAATTTCCAAGCCGTTTGGCTAGATGAATTAGCCAGCTATAGAAAAATCCTCACGCATTTTCTGCATAACGCAGATGATTTTACTCGCATCCTGCATATAAGATTTA
>CAIMDR010000064.1 GCA_903839795.1 uncultured Methylococcaceae bacterium
AATTCAAGTTGGCAACCGCTCATTTTATTGACAATAACAGTATCACGGGTACCAAGAGTAATGGCTCTTTTAGTATCGTTAATACCGGTAATGATCTGGAACTACATTATACGCATGCAACGGATAATCCGACTATCAACCAGGGGCCGGTGGCCGATGCCGGCACGATTAACAGCGACCGTGCGATCCTTAATAATTTCACTGGCGTTTCGATTGACCGAGTGGAAAAAGTTAATATGGCGCTCAGGGGGTTAGCCGGGACAAAGAGCGTCTCTAGTTGCGACGCGGGTCTTTGGGTCAAAGGTTTCGGCAGTTATTTGAACCAAAATACACGTAGTGGCATCGTTGGCTATAATGCGTGGAATGCCGGTACTGCGTTGGGCGTTGATCACTGCTTCAGCGATGCTCTTATTCTGGGCGTCAGCGCTGGTTATGCTTACGGTAATGTTAATTCAGTCAATAATGACAATACCGTTATCAATAGCGCTCAGACCTCTGTTTATGGAGGGTATCAAGATAAAATACGACCTTTCTTTATTGATACGGCGCTTACTTTTGCTTATAACTGGCAAGTGGGTCGGCGCAATATCATTGACGGTAACACGCTTCTGGGAAAAGCAAATGCCAACTATAACGGACAGCAGTATGGAGCTTACATCGGCGGTGGGTACTCATTTAATTTAACAGACACTATCCGGTTTACGCCGCTGGCATCGCTTCAATATAATAACATGCACTTAAACGGGTATACCGAAAGTGGGGCAGGGGCATTAAATTTAACTCTTGCCAGTCAGAATTATAATCAGCTTCAGTCCGGTCTGGGCGCCCGCATAAGCACCATCTGGGATAATCAATGGGGCAGGTTGACGCCAGAACTGCATAGCAAATGGCTATATGACTTCTTCGGTGACCCCTTCGCAGTCACCTCCAACTTTAACGGCGGTGGTGCAGGCTTTGGTACTAATGGGGCCAAGCCCGCTGTCAATAGCTTCAATGTCGGCGGTGAGTTGAAAATGGAATTTAAAAAAGCTGACGAAATTGCCATTATAGGCAAAGTCGATACGCAGATTAAGGAAGGTTTTTCCGGTGTGTTTGGCTCGCTTACCCTAAGGTTCTGAGTCGCTCGCTCTTACAAATGGGTGTTCAATCGGCTATATAAAAACTGGTATTTCAACTGGAAATTAGGAAATTATTTAGTCTCCCCTTTTTTCAAAGGGGGGTATGGCAAAGCGAGGGCTTGAATACTTTCGTTACGGAAAGCCGCTTGATATAAAAACCAGCTGGAAATCGAGCAAATTGGAAGCGTCCTCAGAAGATGTTGGTGACAATGAAGAAGCCAATCTCATGCCGGAAGAGTTTGTGCGTTTCGATTTTGTTCCCTTCAAACTGACCGATACCGATACTGCAATCGGTTTGCGTTTGGGTGGGAACGAGGGTTATGCGGGTGGCTCAGGATATTGCCGGTGATTGGCAAAAAAACGAAACCCGTGACTATGAGCTCTATAAAGGGCTGAATGTCCTTTCCATTCTGCCGAACAAGACTCAGGGTTATTACGACCTTCAAATTAAAACGCAAGGCAGCCAGTGGAAAAAAGTCTTTCAGTGGGACTTCAAAGCCGCAAGGTATTGTGCCGTTGCTTCTACTGCAAAAACGAAAATTACTAAACAGGCTTAAGGTAACTCGCAATAAATACCCCTCAATTATTGTCTGATTCTTGACGCTGCGCTTATACATCCTTTGTAGGGCAAACGGGCTACCAACTTAAGCCGGGACATAGTCGAGACTTAACCGTTCGTCCTGAGCTTGTCGAAGGGTGAACGGTTAAGTCGTTCATGGTTCGACAAGCTCACCACGAACGGCTTAACCTCAAACTGTCCCATCTTAAGTTGGTAGCCGGCAAACGCATTAATAGTCTGTCGATAAATTTGTGGAGGTCAGGCTTTGCCTGACTGTCAGGCAAAGCCTGACCTCCACCTATGGAGACTATAAATTGGGGACTTATTTATTGCGAGTTGCTTAAGACATCGAACCCTAAAGCCAAGCTGACGTTAAGTGATAAGTCCAGACATCGTCGGTTACTTCGACATGAGGTTTTACATCATGAGGTCATTACTACCTTTACTACTGCTTTTTCGATCTACGTCTCGGATCAGCCCCGTCCCCCTTGTTGTTTCTGCGATAGCAAGCTTACTGCTTTTGGCCGCCGTTATTATGCCAACAACAGTCTGTGCCGGGGATGAGGAAAAATTTACCGATCCATCCTGGCAGTTTGAGATTAAGCAAAAGACCTTGATCAATAGTCATACTTCCTACGAATTTGGAAACCCTGATCCACCCTATCAGCAACCACTCAGTCGTCTTGAGTTTCCCGTTAATTCAGCCTGGGCCGGGTTTGAGATAAAGAAGCGCCTGTCTCGTTTTTCCGGTGGAATTGAGTTTATGACCACCGTTGTTGATCAAGAGACTGGCAGATTCAAGGACACTGACTGGGCTGACAACGGTATGCCAGGGCGCTTAACAAACTACGGTGAGACCGATACCCGATTGAACCCAAGCTTTCAGGTTGGAGCTGATATTGATATACAGGTTGCTGATTTACTGCGCCTGCCGGAGCATTTTGATTTCCGTCCGGTGCTGGGCTTCAACTGGCAACAGCTTTCCCTGCTTAGCCATGATGGCACCCAGCTTGACTACGATACACCGGACATACCGCCAACTGTTCTGCCTTTACCGGGAAGTGTTATCTCTTTTGAGCAGAATTGGTACCGATATTTTCTGGGGCTGCGATTTGGCTACCAGTGGACGTCGTTGCCTTATCTGCATCACTTGAAGCTGGAGACGCAAGCGGATTGGAGTTATGTGCAGGGAAATAATCTGGATCGTCACTTATTGCGCGGTGACAGGATAACCTTTGAAAACACAACGGGTGACGCTTGACACGGGTCTCTGGGGGTACTAATAGGCTTGGCCCAAAATGTGGAACTGGGACTGGCGGCCGACTATCTGTATATTCAGACCACCGGTACACATACCTGGCGCGAGCCAGGCGTTGACCA
>CAIMDR010000065.1 GCA_903839795.1 uncultured Methylococcaceae bacterium
AGGCAGAGCCTGCCCTCCACGAGTTGCACAGGCTCCCAAACTCCGGCAGGCACTTGTGTATAACGATGAGAGCGTAGCGCGTGGTGGCGTTTCCGGCTCACTCGTAACGGATGCCGGAAACGCTTATTCTCGCTTGCGCTCGAAAAGCCTTATTCCGGCCTACATTTATTTACCGTTATATTGCTGCTTATCCGTGTCTATCGGTCACATCCGTCTTCTATTTTTAAACGTCGAGTCGTTAGGTCACGTTTAAAATTATTCGTAAAGACAATCACTTAAATCGGGTGTTTTAAAAAAAATTGGCTTTAGAATGTCCTCGGCATTTTCGTTACTCAATGTGCCACTCTTACCCAGCCTGGACATTTTACTGTCATGAATCATTTGAAAAGCTTTATCGAAATCTGCATTAATAAAACCTCTCGATAAATACACGCATAAACAATAAATGTCTGAATAATGTTCTGGCCTGCCAGAAGTACATTTATTAATTTTATCGGAAAAAAGCCGCATGATGGAAATAACAAAGCCGTCATGCTGCCATGATTCCGGCTGCTCCAAAACATCAGCCCCTTGAATGGCTACCGCACCCAAGGCACTGTATGAAAGATTAATCATTCCGGCTAAAATGTTAACCATATCGGCGGCTTTAATGGCTCTAAATAATTCACCGCCGGCTTCCATCAGCAAGGCTTGTCGCATAATAATAGTCATTTCGGATAACCGAGCATTCGCCCCGTTTTCTGGCTGCGGAACTGAAAATGCGTTGTGAAATTCTCTAACCAATCTCAAATGTTTATTCATAGCACTTACCTTTCAATAAACCCTACCGTAACTTGCAAAAAATATCCCTGTGACCGTTTTTTTTCTGCACATTATCTTATAATGTCCTGTAGAAAAAACACAAGCTAAGCCATTAAATCAGAAAACAACAATAATAACATGCGTACTACTACCTAGAACTTCGTAAATGTTATGTAATCTGTTACCCTTGCTGTTTTTGACCCACTTTAAATAACGCGCTTGGGTTTGAGGGATAACTTTAAATCAAATCCTGTCATCGCTTTCAAAAACAGGGTCATTCAGATTATTATGTTATTCATTTTTGCCACAGGGTGGCTTCCAATGATTTATGATGCCTTATGAAAATCAGCCAATTATTTCTATTTTTAGCCTCATGCTCGGCCTTAACCAGCTGCGGACAACTCGGCCCTCTTTATCTTCCGGGCACAGCTCCACCTATTTATGTGGAACCTGAACCCGTACCTGAACCAAAATCTGAACCTAAACCCGAAAAAAACAAGTAAACCATGGATTATTTTAATTACCGAAACAATGAGCTTTATGCCGAAGCTGTTGCTGTGCAGGACATTGTCGCTACCTACGGCAGTCCTTGTTATATTTATTCCAGAGCGACCTTGGAAAGGCACTGGAATGCGTTTGATCTTGCCTTCGGCGAGCAGGCTCATTTAATCTGCTATGCCGTAAAAGCAAACTCCAATATTGCCCTGCTAAATTTGCTGGCCCGTTTAGGCTCAGGTTTTGATATTGTCTCGTTAGGTGAGCTTGAACGCGTTATGGCTGCGGGTGGCGATGCCAAGAAAATCGTTTTTTCAGGGGTTGGTAAACGTGAAGACGAAATTTTGGCCGCACTAAAAATCGGCATACGCTGCTTTAATATTGAAGTCAGTGACGAACTGGATCGAATTAACCGCCTTGCCGGACAATTGGGGGTTATTGCGCCCGTTTCTTTTCGGGTTAATCCTGATGTCGATGCCAACACGCATCCTTATATTTCTACCGGGTTAAAAGAAAACAAATTTGGTATAGACATTGAGCAGGCCTTAACTGAATATCGTCGTGCCGCCACGCTGCCACACATCAATATCATTGGTATAGATTGTCATATTGGCTCACAACTGACAGAAACACGGCCTTTTTTGGATGCGCTGGATAAAATTCTTGATCTGGTTTCCATTCTGAAAGCGGATGGCATTCATCTACATCATCTGGATTTAGGTGGTGGACTGGGGATTCGTTATAACGAAGAAGAACCACCCGAACCCGCTGAATATATAGCGGCAGTGTTGAAGCGCCTTGGCAAGACTGATTTTGAAATTTTGTTGGAGCCCGGTCGTGCCATCGTTGGCAATGCGGGTGTTCTGGTGACGCAGGTTGAATATCTTAAACCGACAGCCCATAAAAACTTTGCCATCGTCGATGCGGCCATGAATGACTTGGTGCGCCCGTCGTTGTATAGTGCCTGGCAGGAAATTATTCCCGTCAATCAGCAAAGCAACGCCCCCGAACAGGTCTGGGATATTGTCGGCCCCGTCTGTGAAACCGGTGATTTTTTGGGTAAAGACCGTGCGCTTAAGTTATCTCAAGGTGATTTATTAGCGATACGCTCATCGGGCGCTTATGGATTTTCGATGAGTTCAAATTACAACTCCAGACCGCGCGTCGCTGAAGTCATGGTTGATGGCGATCAGGTTTATTTAGTCAGGGAACGGGAAAGTATTGCGCATCTTTTGGCGGGTGAGCACTTGTTACCCTGATTACGCGCACCGGGTTTAGCTAACTCGACCCACACCTTACGCAACATGAAAGACAACACATGATTAACTTTACTAAAATGCACGGCCTGGGTAATGATTTTGTGGTTATTGACGCGATTAATCAGTCCATAAGTTTAACGCCGGAACAAATCCGGTTGTTGTCTAATCGCCATTTTGGCATTGGTTTTGACCAGTTATTGCTGGTTGAGAAACCAGTCAGTGCTAATGCAGATTTTAAATACCGGATTTTTAATGCAGACGGCAGCGAAGTTGCACAATGCGGTAATGGCGCACGCTGCTTTGCCCGTTTTGTGCGGGATAAAAAACTGTCTGACAAAAACGAAATACGCGTCGATACCAACTCCGGTCAATTATTGCTGCGTTTTGATGACAACGGTCTGATAACGGTAAACATGGGGATACCCAAGCATAATCCTGTCGATATTCCTTTGCTGGCAGAGCAGGAAGTGCTTGTTTATACCCTTGCTGTTAACAAAAAGGAGACACTTTTTGGTGCCGTTTCCATGGGTAATCCCCATGCGGTGATACAGGTTAACGATGTTGAAAGCGCCCAAGTAGCTGAAGTGGGGCAGGTTATGGAAAGTCATGCTGTTTTTCCTGAGCGTGCCAATATCGGCTTTATGCAAGTTATTGACCGACAGCACATTAAGCTTCGTGTTTATGAGCGCGGCGCTGCTGAAACCCTGGCTTGCGGAAGCGGCGCGTGTGCGGCCGTGGTGATTGGTATCGAACAAAACCGGCTGGATCATGAGGTCAGTGTTGAATTACCGGGTGGCGAGTTAACAATAAGCTGGTCTGGTCGTGGTGAGCCGGTATTTATGACGGGCCCAGCTCTTTCTGTTTTTGATGGGGTCATCACGTTATGAGCAATCAAAAGCCTGATCCCAGTGTTTCTCAAGTTGAAGAGTATCTACAGCACCATCCCGATTTTTTCCATGAACATTTAAACCTGCTGGAACTTATGAGTATTCCTCATCCCAGCGGTGCAGCTATCTCCCTGATTTCAAAACAGCTTGAACTCTTTAGAAGCAAACATTATGAAATGGAAAGCCAGCTTAATGAGCTGATAGAAATTGCCCGCGACAACGACACTTCTTTTATTCGTATGCACAAACTGACACTGGCCTTGCTTGAAGCGGCTACCCTGGAGCAGGTGTTGGCCAATCTTAATGTCGTTCTGGCTGATTATTTTTTAACTGATTTTGTCGCTGTGCGTATTATTAAAAAGTGCCCTGAATCCACTATTGCCAATTTGTTTATTGAGCCCGGCAGCGCAGATTTACAACCTTTTCTTAAAGTCCTTGCCAGTAATCAGTCTAAATGTGGGCGACCGACTTTAGTACAGGCTAAAGCACTCTTCGGTGACTCCGCAATAGCCGTAAAATCTTGCGCCATTATCCCTATGAATTTCACCGAACTTGACGGTATTCTGGCAATAGGCAGTCGCGATGAAGGTCGCTTTCATCACAGCATGGGCAATCTGTTTTTAACTCAAATGAGTGAAATTATCGGCACCCGCTTGATTTCTTTGTTACGGCAAGGACCTAATGCAGGCTGATGCAGAGCAACTGCTGACTGACTTTTTTGAGCAACTGACGGTTGAGAAACGCGCCTCTGAACATACTGTTAAAAGTTATCAACGGGACATTAAGCACTTAACCCGCTATTGTGCAGACAAATCCATTCTTCACTGGGCTGATTTAACGCAAAGTGATGTCCGCTCACATATTGCCGGCCGTCATCGGCAGGGCCTTGGCAGTACCAGTTTGCAACGGGAACTATCAGCCATTCGCAGCTTTTATAATTTTCTGCTAAAAAAACGCCTGGCTGACAGTAATCCTGCGCAGTATATTAAAGCGCCCAAGCAAGCCAGAAAATTGCCTAAAACGTTGGATGTAGACCAGGTCAGTGGCTTGCTGGAAGCGGGTACAAGTTCTGTCTTGGACATTCGTGATGTCGCCATGTTTGAATTATTTTATTCTTCGGGGTTACGCCTTGGCGAGTTGGCAGCACTAAATTTAAACGATATTGATCTGGCTGATAACTCGCTAATGGTACGCTCAGGTAAAGGCGGTAAATCAAGGCTGTTACCTATCGGCAGTAAAGCGGTTACGGCGATTAGCAACTGGTTGGAGCTGCGTTTAAAAAACGTTGTAGCCGAGGAGGCTGCTTTATTTATATCAACACGGGGAACACGACTCGGAAAACGTAGTATCGAGTTAAGATTGGAGTTGTGGTGCAAAAAAAAAGGCATTCCCGAATCTGTCCACCCGCACATGCTAAGGCATTCTTTTGCCAGTCATTTACTTGAAAGTAGTCAGGATTTGAGGGCTGTTCAGGAGCTGCTTGGACACAGTAATATCAGTACGACACAGATATATACCCATCTTGACTTTCAACATCTGGCGGCTGTTTATGATAAGGCACATCCACGCGCCAAAAAAAAATCCGAATAGCGACCGGCTTACCAAGCAAAAAAGTTAAAAACCTGCTAACATGCCAGAAATTTTTTATAAAAAAGCAATCTGTTTTATTAAAAAACACACCCTCTTTACAGGATACCGGAAATGGCAGCAAGCGATACACTGGGCGATATAAAATCTAAAGGAATACTCTGGGGCTTTGGCATTCTTATCCTCGCAACCGCAGTCGTACTGATCATCCTGGGCGCGTGGTGGGGAAGTGAACCCGATCAGTTCAATATACAGGATGAGGCTCTCAAACGGGCAAAAGAAACCAACACCTCGGAAATGCCCGTTGGTTATACCTACACCAACACGTTGGCTCATATTGCTGAAGTTCTGCTCCATAAAAGTGGTGGTTACATCACTAACGATGTGGCGCCTCCCGGCGTACTTCTTGACAATATTTCCAACTGGGAATATGGTGCTTTGGTTATGTTGCGTGACGCCACCACCGCGCTAAGAAACCACTTTGCCAGGGATCAGTCACAATCGGCTGAAGATCCTGATTTGGCGATAGCAGAGCCCTATTTTTATTACGAACATAACTCTTGGGCGTTACCATCAACGGAGGCTGAATACCAAAAAGGCATTGATTCTTTGCATAAGTATATGTCTCGCCTGCAAAAATACGGCGGTCCGGTTAAAAAAGCGCAATTTTATTCCAGAGCAGACAATCTCTGGCAGTATACCGAGGTTGTGATAAAGCGTTTGGGCGGTTTATCTACCCGTTTAAGCGCAAACAGTGCAGGTGGTAATTATGGTCCGGGACTAACCGATCTTGAGAAACAGGCAGCCGATGAAAAAGGCACACCCACATCCAAAGTATCATGGCTGGAGATTGATGACGTCTTCTATGAAGCGCGTGGTGCAAGCTGGGCTTTATTACATATTTTAAGAGCCATAAAACATGACTTTGCCGACATTCTGCTGGATAAACGAGCCATGCGTACTGTTGACATTATGATTAAGGCCATGGAAAATGCGCTGACACCGGTTTTAAGCCCGATGATTTTAAACGGTAGCGGCTATGGGCTTTTTGCCAACTACTCTCTGTCAATGGCAAATTATATAGCAAGGGCAAATGCCGCCGCTCTTGATTTGCGTGACATTATGAACCGAGGTTAATTAATAGCATGGATGAACAAATCAACTATAACCTGAAACAACTCAGTACCTGGAAACGAATTTTCTTTATGCTGGTTTTTGCAGCGATCGGCTCATTGGTCAGATTGATACTGTGGGCCGTTATTATATTGCAGGTTGGTTCCACTTTGTTGACCGGAAAAGCCAACCAGAATATTCTGAGTTTTGGCCGGAGCCTGTCAGTTTACACTTACCATATATTACTGTTTCTGACTTTCAACACTGAAACCCTGCCTTTCCCTTTTTCTGCCTGGAATTTGACGGCAGAACTTCAGTTGCCTGAAAAAGAGGATTAAGGTGAAAGGCACAAGGCTAAAGGCTAAAGACACAAGGTGATAGGCAACTGTTTTCGCCTTGCGCCTTTAGCCTCTAACCATTTTCTAAATCATCATCATCTTCAAATCCGGCGTCATCATCAATCTCGACACCCTCGTCAAAGCCGGCATCATCTTCAAAATCTGCCTCATCTTCAATATCGACGCCCTCTTCAAAGTCAGCTTCATCACCAAAATCGGGTTCGCCTTCAACCTTGAATACGTTTTTAAGGTATCGATATAACAAACGCGAAGATTTAGGTGGTGTACCGGCTTCGGTTTCTTTTTTAACATTACGCAAGAGCTGTCTTAACTGCTGCCGATCTGCATCGGGCTGCTCGTTGAGAAATTCTGTCAGGGCATTATTACCGCCGGCAATTAACCTGTCTCTCCAACGCTCAACGTTATGATGCTCTCTTACCGCATGAGCACTTTTATTTTTCATGCGCGACAGTTTTTCTAAAACAGGCTCCAAGTCGATTTTATTCAGTTGTCCGGTAATAAATTTTAGGAGTCTCTTTCTTGCGCCTTTGTGCGGCATTCCAGAAACTTCAATGACCGCTTTATGGATATTATCAGGAAGGTCAAGGTATTTTACCTGCGTCGCAGACAATTCGGACAACTCTTCGCTTAAGTCAAAAAGTACGGCCAACTCTTTTTTTATTTGGGTTTTATTCGGCCTGACCGCGTAATAGACCAATTCACCTTTATCATTGTACTCATATTCGTATTCCTGCTCTTGATCTTGCTCTTGTTCTCTACTCATTTTATATCAAACCACCACACACAAAAAATAACACCACAAAACCCAACGACCTCTTTAAACGCAGTCAATCCGATTTTGCATTTCAGCTTTTTTTTATTGTTGCACTAACTCCAGACCACATCCGGAGTGTCAACAATACCTGCTATCCAGCAACTTTTACCTGTTAAAAATAGTTCCCTTATTGTCACTTAGTAACAAAACTGATTCATTTTACCACAGGCTCTTTAATCACTTTCCATGCTTCTACCTTTTGATCAAATTTTAATGCCGCATAAGCCGGACTTGTTGATGGCAGACACCGATATTCAAGGTAAGGGAAACGCTGATTTAAAACAGGAAAAATCCGCTTTTGGTAGAGTTTTTCAGCCATTCTGCCATTAAAAAAGACGTGCTTAATGAGGCTGTACTCCGTAAAAAAACCGGCAAAGCTATTGGTTACCAGGGTCGATTGCTTTATATTGGCATCCAAACTTCCCAAGCGATTACAACGTTGCAACACATCCCAAACAGCCACGCCATTTTCCATCAGCATCTCTTTACGAGACTGATAGCCAAGCTCAGGATTAAACCCGTACAACGCGCTCATAATCGGCCAAAAAGCATTCCGGGAATGTCCATAATACTGTTGCCTGAGCAATGAAGCCTCACTGGGCATGGTTCCCAGTATCAGCACACTGGCATTACCCGAAACAATGGGGGCAAACCCCTCTATATCTGACCTGTTTGTCATTTTATTTAATCTTGCCAACCATTAACTTGTAACTGTTTAACTTGTGAATCTGTGACATTTTATTTTTATTACTGAGTCGTGTCCTTAAATTTGCGATAATGCTCAGTCATAATTTATACAGGATATCAGTTAACTATGTGGTTTAAAAATCTTAGCCTTTTTCGTCTTACCGAAACGTTCACCTTAACCCCTGAAGAACTGGAGCAAAAACTTGAAGCCCTTTCTTTTCGTCCTTGTGGACTCCATGAAGAGTTTACTTTTGGCTGGACACCCCCTTTAGGTAAAACAGCACAGCAACTCGTACATAACACTAACGGCTATTTTATGCTGTGTCTGAAAAAAGAAGAACGGGTTCTGCCATCTGCTGTGGTTAATGAATTGGTTCAGGAAAAAATTTCTGAAAAAGAAGAGCAGCAAGGACGTAAATTATCCAAAAAAGAGCGAACTGAAATTAAAGATGAGCTTATCTTTGATCTTTTACCTAAAGCCTTTACCTTTTCTCGCAAAATATACGCTTATATCGATCCTAAAGGCGGTTGGGTCTGTGTTGATGCGGCTTCAGCAAAAAGTGCCGAGGATTTGCTCAGTTTATTGCGTAAATCCTTGGGTTCATTACCTGCCGTACCTCTCAACACACTCGAGAAACCAAGCACAACCATGACCCAATGGCTGCTTAATAATAAAGCACCTGACGATATTACTGTCGAAGATGAATGTGAGTTGCGCTCTCCCGAAGAAGCCGGTGGTATTATCCGTTGTAAGCGCCATGATCTGGCACTTCCTGAAATTAAAAATCATCTGGATACCGGTAAAGAAGTTATTAAGCTGGCCGTCGGTTGGGCTGATCGTATTTCCTTCATTATTGATGAAAATTTGTCGGTTAAACGACTGCGCTTTCTTGAGTTAATTCAGGATCAAGTGGCTGATATTGAAACAGACGATGAAGCCGCCCAGTTTGATGTGGATTTTTCAATTATGTCAGCAGAATTGGCTAACTTCCTGCCTCGCCTGATAGAGTTGTTTGGCGGAGAAAACAAGGCATAAAAAAAGCCCGGCGGTAAAAAACCGCCGGGCTTTTATCTGCTCTAAAGCAACAATGATTTATTTCATCATTGATTTTTTGAACATGCTATCCAATTTGCTGTTTGTATCTTGAGCATATTGAGCTGCACGGTTAGCTGCAGATTCTGCTGCTGATGCTTTAGCAGATGCGTCTGCTGCTGCACTTTGTGCGCTTTGTGCATCAGATGATGCTTGAGCTACAGAAGTTTTCAAACCGTCAATTTGTGATTGCAGGCCTTCGATATCTGAATTAGTTGCGCAACCAACAACCAAGCTTGCAACCATAGCGATCATTGATAATTTCATTACTTTTTTCATATTATTTTCCTCAGTCAAAGTTATTACAACAAAAAAACATTATAGCTAGAATTAATTTTAACACTGTTAGATATATTTTCCAGCTTTATTTTATCTTAACCACGGTTCCCGTGTCGACCAATTGACT
Source organism: uncultured Methylococcaceae bacterium (assembly GCA_903839795.1). GTDB lineage: Bacteria > Pseudomonadota > Gammaproteobacteria > Methylococcales > Methylomonadaceae > Methylobacter_C. The sequence continues at coordinate 9,502 of CAIMDR010000065.1, forward strand.
TAAATGATCAATCTGAGTATTGGTCAATGCGATGCAGCCATGAGTCCAATCAAACACTTTATGCACTCTTGCATCCGCACGTCCGAGACCGTGAATACCTATTTGCCCACCTAAAGGTGTGTTTTGTGGCGGTATTTGATGGTACTGGTGAGCAGTTACAATCCGTTCATAAGTTAGCCTGTCAATAACACCCTTTCGTAAAGCTTGTTCCGCATCTTCTGCGGATGGATAAGTTAACCCAAAAAATTTCCGAAAGCTACTTTTTTCGCCAACCCAACCTATCCGGTAGCTTCCAAACGGCGTGACATTGTCGCCGCGATGACCTTTCAAACCGGCCCCGCCCCGACCGATTGCAATTTCACTCAAGGTTTCAAGCGTTTGCTCACCTTTTTTTACTTCAATTTTTCGTGCCGTGGTATCTATCAACAGCCACACATCCGTCTCGGCAGAGACCGTAAAAGAAACTAAACTACAACACAGTAATAAATAAACTCGCAACATATTAAAATTTACATTAGAAAAGGATTTTAGTGTATTTTATAAACCACGTTAATTATCGAACCAAGGAGCAAACATGCAAATAGAAATCATCGCAACTCAGCCTTATAACGATCAGAACCCTGGCACATCAGGACTTCGAAAAAAAGTTAAAGTATTTCAACAGCCAGGATATCTGGAGAATTTTGTTCAAGCAATTTTCGACTC
>CAIMDR010000066.1 GCA_903839795.1 uncultured Methylococcaceae bacterium
GGCTATTCCTGAGTGTTATCCCATTGTGATTGTAGATTCGGGAAGTACCGATGCTACGATTGCCATCGCTAATAGTCGGTATTGCAGGATTTATACAAATCCATGGCCGGGTTTTGCCGAACAACGCAACTTTGCCATTAATCACTGTGCTATCAATACACCCTGGATATTGTTCGTCGATGCTGACGAAATTTACCCGCAGACATTTTACGACTGGTTTGAAGCTGAGAGGGCGGAGTCCGACTCGGTTGATGTGGTGATGGTGCCGTCGATACTTTATCTTCGCGGCAAACGACTAAACTACGCGCCCGGTTATCCGGTTTATCATCCAAGGCTGGTGCGCAGGGACAGTACCCGCTTTGTCCGTAACCACACAGGGCATGGTGAGGCCGTTATTAATACCTGCCGAATTGGCTATTGTGCTATTCCTTATCAACACTATTTTTATCATGGTGAAATTATTGAATGGATGCATAAACATGTCGATAAAGCCGCGCAAGAAGTGCAGCTTAAGCCGCCAACGGAGGCAATAATGACCCGCCGGGGACGCTTGAGCGTTTTATTGGGACGATCCTGGCTGAGGATTTTCGCACGTTTTTTATACCACTTCGTTTTTCGGGGTGGCTTTTTGGATGGCTTTGCCGGCCTGGAGTTTGCATTGATGTTTACCTGGTATGAGGCAACCATCTATATGCAGGCAAAAGCCGGCATTCAGACTAGGTAAATACTATGAAAGTTTCGCTGGTTTTAGCAACACTGGGAAGAGACCGGGAAGTGGTTGATTTTTTGAAGTCTTTAATGAATCAAACCTATAAGAATTTTGAGTTGATCATAATCGATCAAAACAAGGACGGTAAACTTGATGCCATCGTCGAGTTTTACAAGGATTGCCTTGAGGTGATGCATGTGAAAGTGGATTTTTTGGGTAACGCCAGAGCCAGAGACTACGGTATAAGCCTGGCTCACGGCAGATTTGTTGCCTTCCCTGATGATGATTGTACTTATGAAAAGGATGTCCTGGAAAAAGTAGTCGCTGAATTTGCGATGCGTAAAACCCTTTCCATATTGGTTGCGGGTTCATACACTTTTTTATCCAGTCGTTTTAGCATCGGTGTTAACAGTCGCAAAGCCCACTATTTTTCGAGGTTCCAGATGATGGGCGTTGAGTTTACGCAGTTTTTTGACCGCAACAAAATTGATGGCAAGCAGTTTCATCTGGATCACGATTTCGGGATTGGTTCCAAATATTCCGGGGGTGAGGGTTTTGAGCTTTTGTATCGTTTGCTTCGGGCGGGTAATACTGCCTTTTATACACCGGGAATAAAAATTTATCATCCGGATAAAGATCATTACAAACTGGGAACGGCAAGAATGCTGATGTATTCCACGGGGGTTGGGGCTTACATCCGAAAATTCGCCAATCAGCAGGATGTGTTCATTCTTTACTACATTGCCCGCAAAATGCTTCTCGCTCCGCTACTGAAAATGCTGCTTGCGGTGGTTTTATTAAACCCGAAAAAATTGGCTTATTCTTTTTATAACCTCGTCGGTATTTGGCGCGGGTTTCTGGAATATGGGAGGGAGGTTAAAGGTTAAAGGGCAAAGGGCAAAGGAGGAAAATCTGTAGGCTGTCTCTTTCGCCTTTTACCTAAAGCATTTATTCACAGACTGTCATAGGAGAATTATTATGGAATTAGGTATTGTTACCACACATATCCCCCCAGCCAAAGGTTATGGCGGCGTATCCGTTACCGCCAGCGTTTTAACCAAAGCGTGGGCAGAACGCGGGCATAAAATGGTATTGGTCGCCTCCGATGAATCTATTACCGGCCGACTGCGGCCGGACAATGTGTGTTTGGGTGAGCAGGTTGATGTCAGGCTTTATCGTTGTTATGGCTTCAGGCGTTGGGGCTTTGGACTGGGAGCTATCCCAATGCTGTTTAAGTTATGCTTACGGGCATCGGTAGTTTACATCCACGGCATTGCCACTTGGCCATCGACACTTGCGGCCATTTTTTGCATTGTGCTACGTCGCTCTTTTATGGTGGCTGTACATGGGGGACTAATGCCTGAGCATGTTGAACTGATTCGGCGGGAGAAGCCTCATAAATGGTTATTTTATCAATGGCTGACTTTTCCAACCCTGCGTCGGGCTATCGCCGTGCATTGCACCAGTGACACCGAGGCCGAAGGCGTACGTAACGTGCTGGGTAAAGATGCCCGCATCCTATTGGTTCCAAATGGAATTGACAGCCGTGATATTGCCGTAGCCCAATATCCTGTCGGAGAAGGCATGACGATATGTTTTCTGGGACACATTCAGCAAGAAAAAGGCATCAATGCTTTTATCAGGGCCTGGTTAAAAGTTCGGAGGCCTTTCGATCGACTGGTGATTGCCGGTAGAAGCGTAGATGGCAATTATTTTGAAGAGTTTCAAGCCTTGGTTGAGCAAGCCAAAGGCGCTATCAGTTATCGAGGTTATCTTGAGCGCGGTGAAGTGATGGACTTGTTGGCAAACAGCCATTTTCTGGTATTGCCTTCCGGACTGGAGGCTGCGGGCGGCATGCGCGAGAACTTTGGCAATGTGGTAGCGGAAGCTATGGCTGCCGGACGTCCCGTATTGGTAGCCAAGGGTTTGGCATGGGATCATTTGGAAACATTTGGGGTTGGTTTTGTTTTCGATAGAACCGAGGCTTCCGTCTGCGAAGTGCTGCGCAAAGCCCAATCAGTGGGAGATGGTTTGACGTGGGAGCAGATGTCCTGGAATGGCAGGCAGTATGTCGAACAACAGCTTGATCCCGTCAAACTGGGGGAACAAATCTGGCAGGTATTAAAGAGCCGTAATCAAATCAAACTGTCACAACAACTCGTCAAGGAATCTTTATTATGATTAAGGTGGGTCTTATCGTTCCTACACTAAATGCGGGTAGCCTCTGGAAGTTCTGGTTAAAAGCTTTCGAGCAACAGACCCGAAAACCGGATTGCCTGTTGGTAATAGATTCTTCTTCCCGTGACGACACCTTAACCCTGGCGTATGCCCAAGGTTTTGAGGTGCAGGTGGTTGCCAAATCAGCATTTAATCATGGCGGCACTCGCCAGTTTGGCGTGGATAAATTATCAGCAATGGATATTATAATTTTCCTGACTCAGGATGCTTTATTAGCCAGTCCCGATGCTATCGAATGCCTGTTGGCGACATTCGCTGACGAGCAGGTAGGTGCGGCTTACGGTCGTCAGCTTCCGCATCGTAACGCCAAACCCATTGCCGCCCACGCCCGTCTTTTTAATTACCCAGCCAAAAGCCGGTTAAGCAGTCTGGAAGATCGAACACGTTTTGGCATTAAAACGGTATTTATATCCAATTCATTCGCTGCCTATCGGCGTAGCGCACTAATGCAGGTCGGTGGTTTTCCCGTTAATGCCATCATGAACGAAGACACCTATGTTGCCGGCAAGATGTTGGTTGCCGGTTGGAAAATTGCTTATTGCGCCGATGCTCAAGTATTTCACTCTCATGATTACAGTTTTCTGGATGAATTTAAACGTTACTTCGATATTGGTGTTTTCCATAGCCATACGTCGTGGCTGCAACAGACCTTTGGCGGCGCGTCTGGCGAAGGCTTGCGTTTTGTGATCTCGGAAATGCGCTATCTGCTAAAGCATGCGCCTTGGCTAATTCCTTCGGCAGTTGTACGGACAGGATTGAAATGGCTGGGCTATAAGCTGGGCCGTCTACATAGGCGCTTGCCGCAAGCACTGAGTAGAGGCTTGAGCCTGCATAAAACATACTGGTTGCGCACCTTGCCATAAACTCGGGAAAAGTGGTTTATCCACGAAAAACACGAAAAAAAATAGTAATCTGTTGGTGATCTAAAAGATAAGGTGTAAGCCGGAATAAGGCTTTTCGAGCGCAAGCGAGAACAAGCGTTTCCGGCATCCCGTACGAGTGTGCCGGAAACGCTACCACGCGCTACGCCCTTCGACAGGCTCAGGACAGGCTTGGGTAGTCTTATTCCGGCCTACGTCTATTGTTTTATATAACCGAACTTACCGAATAGCATTTTAGTAGATCACACCTTTCAGAACGACTTGCACCCAACCCAACTTTGGACAAGATTAATATGAATCCCTCAAATTTTAAAAAATCAACATCACGTTCACTCCAATGGGTAAGCCTGCTATTACTCAGTATCTTAACCAGCGGCTGTCAACATCTGGGGTTTTTCCCCGATGTTAAAGAAAACCTGACCTTTCAAGAAGAGGATAGTTCTCAAAAACTTCAACCGCAAACCAAAACCATAGAACCTCATGAATTTCAGTTATCCGAAGGTCAAACGCTGGTCGGTACGATTGCCGCAGTCAACACCCATGAAAATGATACGTTGTCTGATAGTGCCCGGCATTTTGGTGTGGGTTATAACGATATTACCTTGGCTAACCCGACACTTTCGCCCTGGACACCAC
>CAIMDR010000067.1 GCA_903839795.1 uncultured Methylococcaceae bacterium
GTCAGTTTGGAATACAAACCTGGGTTTGTACTCCGGCTTTTAGGTAACTTGCAACCCCAACTGAAACATTTGAATACTCCAATAACTTTTAAAACGTGAGTGACGGGTTTGCATACCCCGTCACGCTTCTGTCAGTTTGGAATACAAACCTGGGTTTGTACTCCGGCTTTTAGGTAACTTGCAACCCCGACTGAAACATTTGAATACTCCAATAACTTTTAAAACGTGAGTGACGGGTTTGCAAACCCCGTCACGCTTCTGGTCGTAGCCTGTTATTCAGACTTTCGTTTAACAACCAATTCCAGTAATCCCTTTGCACCGATCCGATCTTTACTGTCTAATCCCACCAGTTTTTCAAAAATGTGCTGACTGACATCCAGGTTATTCAAACGCATGTTTAAAAAACCGATTGCTTTTAAGGTAAACAAATACAACCTGACTTGCGTTAGTAAATCGGCCGGAGCACTGGTAATATGGCTTTGTTGCAAGTCCTGCCAATCCTCGGGAAATGCTATCAACGGCCTAATGACTGCCAAGGCTTTAAGGGTTGCACACAGTGCTTCTTCCAGTCGATGTTGGTAATAGTAAAAACGGTTTAAGGCAACCAATACGTTTAACGATTCAGGGGCAAGAAAATACGCTTTTAGTAACGGGAGTTCGGCTTCGCCCGTCGCATAATTTTCTGCGGCGGTAGCTATCATTTCTTTAACGCCAGCGGTATCCGGTTCATCAAAATACAAACCTTGCGCTTCAACATCCAAGAGATCCATTTAAAGCCTCATTGCCAGTTTTACCGGACTTTCAGTTCGGGGAGTACACACACTTTCCGCTTCACAATTATCACAGCTTTCATCAATCGGTGTTTTATTGAGCTGATTTTGCTGAGCTTCCAGTTCATCAATCCGTTCAATAAGACAAGAAATGGCCTTGCCAACGGGGTCAGAAATTAAATGATGATTCAGGTCAATGCCTTTCGGGTTTTGTATTTGTGTCCCTTTACTTTGCACAACACGACCAGGAATACCCACCACCGTACAGCAGGGCGGCACATCTTTAACCACCACTGAATTAGCACCGACCCGCACGTTGTTACCCAAGGTAATCGCCCCAAGCACTTTGGCGCCCGAGCCTACCAGCACATTATTACCCAGTGTTGGGTGTCGTTTTTCTTTGTTCCAGGTGGTGCCGCCCAAGGTTACGCCATGATATAAAGTTACATCATTACCAATCTCGGTGGTCTCGCCAATCACCACGCCCAGTGCGTGGTCAATAAACAAGCGTCTGCCAATGGTAGCGCCGGGATGAATTTCAACATTCGTTAATAGCCGGGTAAACGCAGCTAAAATCCTGGCGGTCAATTTCCAGTTTGCTTTCCATAACTGATGACTAATTCGATGCATTAGCACCGCATGGACACCCGAATAGGTCAGTAATATTTCCCAGACATTGTGTGCAGCGGGATCACGACCAAAAACACAGTAGACATCTTCATGCCATTGGGCTAGAAAACTTTGCCGTGCTTCTGTCTGGTTTTTTACCTTATCTGACATGACCATAACCATTTTTATGCTCCCGTTAAGCGTGCGGGTGTTTTGGTTTGCAAAGTTAACTTAAGCTCCAACCGGTGTTTCCCAGTGTCGGTGGACCGGGTATTCTAAAAAAAGACCCCGGAAAGCGATCGTCTTGATCCGGTATTTCCACCAATTCTTTGACTTCCGGTTGGCATGACTCTAATTCGTTCTGTTCGTTCATGTTGAATTGTCCTGTTAAAGGTTTTGATGAAAAAGAGTTAAATCTTCAGTTTTGGGTGACTGTTTTGTATCACTGACAAAAAGCCGGACTTGAGCCAATAATTTTTGTGCCTGCATTCGATTAACCGCTATGCCTATTTGTTTATAAGCATGAATAACACCTTGAGTACCCGAATGTTTGCCCAGCACCAGTTGATGACAACGCCCTACGATGGCAGGATCAACCCCTTGATAATTATTCGGGTCTTTTAACAGACCATCGACATGAATACCGGCTTCATGGCTAAATACATTTTTACCAATCAAGCTTTTTCGACTGCCAATGGCGTCGCCGGAGGCACGGGCAACGTGTTCGGACAGCAAAGGAAAATTCTGAAGTGAAATGCCCGTTTCAAAGCCATACAATTGTTTTAAGCCGACCACTACTTCTTCCAAGGCGGCATTACCCGCGCGTTCACCCAAGCCATTGACCGTTGTGTTGACATGCGTTGCACCGGCCAATGCCGCTGCCAACGTATTGGCAGTAGCCAGTCCCAAGTCATCATGGGCGTGCATTTCAATTTCCAGATCCGTTGCTGCCCGTAATTTTTTGATGGTGTCAAACACGCCAAACGGTTCCATAATACCCACGGTATCAGCGAAACGAATTCTGCTTGCACCGGCTTGTTGCGCTGTTTCAGCCATACGTATCAAAAAATCTACATCTGCTCGCGAGGCATCTTCCATGCCTACGCACACGTCCAATCCCAGGCTTCGTGCTTCCTGCACACAGCTATTGATCGTGTTTAATACCCACAGCCGACTTTGTTTAAGCTTATGTTGAATATGCTGGTCGGACGCCGAAATAGATAAATCGATTTTATGAACATTCAAACCCAAGCAGGCCTGTAAATCATCTCGTCGCATTCTTGACCAGACCAACAAGGTTGCCGGCAATCTTAAAGCGGCAATGGCCTTGATTTCATCTCGTTCAATGGTGCCCATTGCCGGAATGCCTATCTCCAATTCCTGCACACCCAAGCCCGCCAGTTGTGTTGCAATCGCCAGTTTTTCGGTCAGCGAAAAGGCAACGCCAGCGGATTGCTCGCCATCCCGAAGAGTCGTGTCGTCAATGATAATGGTGCGGTTTTGAGATTTCATAACTCACCGTTGGGTATGCAGCTCAGGATTTATGGGTTCGATTTAAAACAACTCGTAAAGTGTGCCTTAGGAGTGCGCATGAAGTAACTCCGGCATCTTGCTCCCTCTCCCTCCGGGAGAGGGCTGGGGTGAGGGGATATAAATGGTCAAGTTATTTCAGGCACGTACCCTACGCATAAGTCGGTGCAAACGCTTTTTCAGGTTCCGCCACCGGCGCATCACCTTCCCAATACGGTGATAATTTACGCAACTTTGCCACGATATCAGGCATCACTTTTAACACTTCATCGACTTCAGACATAGAGTTGTAGCGCGAAAATGAAAACCGAATGGTGCCGTGTGCGGCGGTGTAAGGAATATCCATGGCCCGCATCACATGCGAAGGTTCCAATGAGCCTGAGGTACACGCTGAACCACTGGAGGCGGCAATGCCGGCCTTGTTTAACAACATCAAAATCGATTCACCTTCAATATATTCAAAGGCAATGTCAGTCGTGTTGGGCAAACGGTTGTATAAATCACCGGTGACAAAACAATGCGGAATCTGTTCAGTGAGGCCTCGCTCCAAACGATCACGCATGGCTTTAACGCAGGTATTTTCATACTCGATAAATTCTAACGCCAATTCACAAGCTTTTCCGAGACCCACTATGGAGGCACTGTTTTCTGTGCCTGCCCGTCTGCCTCGTTCTTGATGGCCACCGCGTAACATGGGACGATAACGGGTGCCGCGACGTAAATATAAAACGCCGATACCTTTGGGCGCATGTAACTTATGCCCTGATATTGACAGCATATCGATTTTGGTGTCTTGGAGCATCATGGGGATCTTGCCGACCGCCTGCACTGCATCGGTATGAAACATCACGCCCGCTGCGTTAGCCATGTCCGCCATTTCTGCTACCGGAAAAATAGTGCCGGTTTCATTGTTCGCCCACATCACTGTGACTAGCGCGACTTGATCGGATAATAATTTTTGATAGGCAGCCAGATTTAAGCGACCGGCTTTATCAACGGGCATTCTATGAATGGTGTAACCCTCTTTTTCAAGCGCGTCACACACGCTTAAAATGGCGGGATGTTCCACGGTGGTGGTGATGATTTCTTTCTTGTTCGGCTGGGCTTTAATTGCGGAAAGTATGGCAGTTGAATTGGATTCAGTCCCGCAGGAGGTAAAGATAATTTCTGAATCATGCTCACAACCAATCAGTGCCTGAACTTGTTGGCGGGCATGTTTAAGACCTTTTGCCACGCCATCGGCAAATTTATGGATAGACGAGGGATTGCCGTATTGTTCCAAAAAATAAGGAATCATCACGTCAACAACTGCGTGATCAACCTTGGTGGTGGCATTATTATCCAGGTAAATATCTTTCATCATGCCACCTCAATACTGACTAACTTCGACATTTCGGAGGCGGGTACGACTTTAATAAATTCGCCCATCACTTCCATCAAACGTTGTTGTATGCCGGCAATGGTCATCGCCGCCATTTGGCAACCGTTACAGGCACCGGTCATATTGACATAAGCGGTATTGCCAAGCACCTCAACCAGTTCTACATCGCCGCCATCCGCCATCAGTGCCGGTCTTAACGAGTCTAAAACCATCTCGATTTTTTTGATGCGTTGCAAGTTGGTTAGCGGTGCTTTAACGGCAGCGATTTTTGCAGGTGGTTCTACTGGAGCTGCCGTTGGGTCAAATTTTTCTCCTTTTTCGGCTAATACTTTTTCCAGAATGGCTTCAATGTCTTCGTGACAAGCTGCGCAACCACCGCCCGCTTTGGTAAAATTGGTTACGTCTTCAACCGTGCGCAATTTATTGGCCCAGACCATTTCCTCAATCATCACCGCATCAATCGCAAAACATTTACAGATTAACGCGCCTTCTTCATGATCATCTTTCCAGACTTCACCGCGATAATTCGCTATTGCCGCTTGCAGCGCTTCACGACCCATCACGGAACAGTGCATTTTTTCTGGTGGCAAGCCTTCCAGTTGATCGGCAATATCTTGGTTGGTCACCTTTGCCGCTTCATCCAATGTCATGCCTTTAATAATTTCAGTCAGCACCGAAGATGAGGCAATCGCTGAACCGCAACCAAACGTTTGAAAACCCGCTTCAAGGATA
>CAIMDR010000068.1 GCA_903839795.1 uncultured Methylococcaceae bacterium
AGGCAATGCCGCCAGTGACGATCCAGCGTCACGCAACGCTTGGAGCGCTGCCGGATAAAAAGAGACCGATCGCTGAGCGGAATCGAAGTGAGTTGTCCGCTTCGACTCCGCTCAGCGAACGAGTTAACCTTAAACTGTCCCAACTTAAGTAGGTAGCCCTATTTTATCAAGCTGAAAATTGCAGTATTCCATAGTGCTGAACACATATTCGAAGAAACCAAGCCGCTAATACCGGCATGAGTGGTGAATATCCACCGCTTACCTGCAAGGACATTAAAAAGATTCTTGCTTATTTGGGATTTACTGCACGGCCCACAAAAGATACTTCACACGAACAACGGGTTAAAGAAGAAAATGACAGGCTGTAAAAAATAACGGGTAAATTGCCCCAAAGCGCCTTTTTCTCAGACACTTATCAAGAGCATGTCCGAACAAGCCGGGTTAAAGAAGAGGGATTTTTACCGGATTTTCAAGCAACTATAGCCACGAACCCCGTGTCTTTTTGTGGCAGATTAACCTGTATTTTCTAAATTTAGGTTAGCGTAACCCTTAAGAGTTACGCTACCAACAGGAATTTTATTCCTCTACACCGCCAGCCGCTGCCAACAAGGTAGCCAACTCGCCTTTTTTATACAAGTCGATAACGATGTCACAACCGCCAACCAATTCACCACTGATATACAATTGCGGATAAGTAGGCCAATTTGAATATTCTTTAAGCGCTTCACGCAGCTCTGGATCTTCAAATATATTAACGTACATATATTTTGCCTGACAGGCATTTAATATCTGTACCGTTTGGCCGGAAAAGCCGCATTGCGGGAAATCAGGCGAACCTTTCATGTATAAAACGACCGGATTGTTATCAATCTGGTCTTTAATTCTTTCTATAACGCTCATTGTAATTACTCAAATAGATAAAAAACCAAGCAATCTTATCAATTTTGCGTCAGTAAAAAAAGTAATTCTTATCATCCATCGCTTGCCTGAGACCAGATTGATACTTATAATCGAACATTTTTTTATCGGGTAGTCGATTACTGCCTGTTTTTTCGCTTACAGGCAGAAACCATGACTAGCCATATTATGCCAACGTACAATCGCTTACCGGTCACTTTTGAACGGGGCGAAGGCGCGTGGTTGTTGGATGAAAACAATAACCGTTATCTGGATGCCATTTCCGGCATTGCCGTCTGCAATTTAGGGCACGCTCACCCCGCAGTTCACAAGGCTATCTGTGCGCAAAGCGAAAAACTGCTGCATACGTCCAATATCTATAAAATTGCCAATCAGGAACGTCTTGCCGGCCAACTGACTGAAAAAAGCGGTATGGATAACGTGTTTTTTTGTAACTCGGGTGCCGAGGCCAATGAAGCGGCTATCAAATTGGCGCGTAAGTATGGTCATGAAAAATGCATCGATTATCCTGCCGTTATTGTCATGGATAAAAGTTTTCATGGCCGTACCTTGGCAACGCTAAGCGCAACCGGAAACAGTAAAGTACAGTACGGCTTTACGCCGCTGGTTGAAGGCTTTGTCCGCGTACCGTATAACGATATCAGCGCGATTAAACAAGCGCTTGCAGACAATAAAAATATCGTTGCCATTTTGGTTGAACCTATTCAGGGCGAAGGCGGCATCAATATACCTGCCCCTGATTACCTTAATCAGATACGCAGTCTGTGTGACCAACACGACTTGCTGATGATGCTGGATGAAATTCAGAGCGGCATTGGGCGTACCGGTAAATTTCTTGCCTTTCAACACAATAACATTATTCCTGATGTCTGTACCCTGGCTAAAGCACTGGGTAATGGCGTGCCTATTGGTGCGTGTCTTGCACGGGGCAAAGCGGCAGAACTGCTTACTGCCGGTATGCATGGCTCTACCTTTGGCGGCAATCCGTTGGCGTGTAGCGCGGCCTTGGCAGTATTGGCAACATTGGACAAAGACAATCTGATTGAACTGGCACGGCAAAAAGGCGATGCTATTTGCGCCGGTTTTACCGAGCACCTGCAAGGTAATCCACATGTTGTTGATATTCGTAATAAAGGCTTAATGATCGGTATTGAACTCGACAGTCCCTGCGCCGAGTTGGTTAAATCGGCCCTGCAACAGCGTTTATTAATCAATGTGACGAATGAATCCACTATCCGTTTGTTACCGCCCTTAATTATTGACGAGCAACAAATCAAGCTGCTGGTAGATACTTTATCAACACTTATCAACAACTACACCGAACAAACTGCACAAAAAACATGATCATGAATCCCAGACATTTCACCAGCTTGCTTGATTTATCCAGCGAAGAATTTCGTCACATTATCCATAGAGCCATAGAACTTAAAAATTATCGCGACCCTGATTACCAACCGTTAAAAGGCCAGGTATTGGCGATGATTTTTGAAAAATCATCCACCCGCACCCGTATTTCCTTTGAAGCGGGCATGGTTCATTTTGGCGGCAGCGCTTTGTTTTTGTCACCCAGAGATACCCAACTGGGTCGTGGTGAACCGTTGCATGACAGTGCCAAGGTTATTTCCAGCATGGTCGACTGCATCATGCTAAGAACCGACAAACACGAAACCGTAACCACCTTTGCACAACATTCCAGCGTACCGGTTATTAACGGGTTAACGGATTTACAGCATCCCTGCCAATTGCTGGCGGATATGCAAACTTATTTTGAATTTCGAGACGACATTAAAGGAAAAACCGTTACCTGGATTGGTGACGGCAATAACATGTGTCATTCTTATATTCATGCCGCCATGCTGCTGGATTTTAACTTAAACATTGCTTGCCCAACCGGCTATTATCCTCAACAAGAATTTGTTGACGCTGCCGGCGATCGTGTCAGATTTTTTAATACCGCATTGGAAGCGGCTAAAAACACTGACCTCTGCGTAACCGATGTCTGGGCCAGCATGGGTCAGGAAGATGAACAAAAACACAGGGAAATAGCGTTTAAAGATTATCAGATTAATGCCGAAACCATGAATGCTGCGCATAAAGACGCCTTGTTTATGCATTGTTTACCCGCTCATCGGGGTGAAGAAGTAACGGCTGAAGTGATAGACGGTCCGCAAAGTGTTATCTTTGCAGAAGCTGAAAATAGACTGCATGCACAAAAAGCATTACTGGAATTTCTCCTGTGCAAAAAATAACGTTAAAATTAGCGTTACCAACTGACTCACACAGAACAACTCCGTGAAAAATTTACTCAGTGCTTTTTTTATCCTGATACTCGCTTCGGCTTCGGCGCAGGCTGAAACCGTTTATGTGGCAGACGATCTTAATTTATCGTTAAGAAAGGAAGCCAATACCCAGAGTAAAATTCTGCAATCGCTGTCTACGGGAGCGCCTCTGACGGTTATTGATAAACCCAAAAAATCTGAATTTATTCACGTTCGTCTGGTTGATGGAACCGAGGGGTATATTAATTCGCGTTATACCAAAAAACAGGCACCCGCTGTTAACCCTAAAGATAATGCCGGCAAAACCCTAACCTTGGTACAGTCTGACAATGCCGCACTGCGAGCTGAACTGGCGACACTAAAAGAAGCGGTTACACCGGGCTCATCCCTGGAAAAGTCTTTAGCCGTTGAACGTGATCAGTTAGCCCGCGAACTCAATGACATCAAAAAAACAGCGGGCAGTTCGCTACAATTAAAAAATGAACGCGATGAACTTCAAGAACGGGTCGTTAATGTTGAACGGGAATTGCAGCAGTTCAAACTTGAAAATCAGGTACTCAAAGACACCGCTGGTCAGGACTGGTTTTTATACGGCGGTTTACTCTCGCTTGCCGGTGTTCTTTTAGGCTTTATCCTGCCCAAACTCGGCTGGCGACACAAAAGCAGTTGGGATTCGTTTTAATTTAAGGGGAAAGGGACAAGGGACAAGGTACAAGGCAAAAGGCAAAAAGATACGCATATCTTGTATCCTTCACCCTTCATCCTTCATCCTTCATCCTTCGCCCTTCGCCTTTCGCCTTTCACTCTTTTACCTTAACACCAGGAATCAATAACATGGCTCACTCAGATGACCACAACACCCGCCCCTTTTCTTCACTCGTTGTTGACGGCATGGAACGAGCACCCAGTCGTGCCATGTTGCACGCCGTTGGTTTTAAAAATGAAGACTTTAAAAAACCGCAAATAGGCATTGCCTCGACTTGGAGCATGGTTACTCCGTGCAATATGCACATCAACAAGCTGGCAGATTCTGCGGCGGCTGGTGTTGATAATGCCAACGGAAAAGCCGTTATCTTTAATACCATTACCATAAGTGATGGTATATCAATGGGCACGGAAGGCATGAAATATTCGCTGGTATCCCGCGAAGTGATTGCCGATTCTATTGAAACCGTGGTCGGCTGCCAAGGCTTTGACGGCATTGTTGCGATTGGCGGCTGCGATAAAAACATGCCCGGCTGTATGATTGGCATATCACGCCTGAATCGTCCGGCCATTTTTGTGTACGGCGGCACCATTATGCCCGGTTGTCATAAAGACAAAAAACTGGATGTGGTTTCTGTTTTTGAAGCGGTAGGTGCTCGGGCCAATAACCAAATTAATGATACCGAACTGGCTGAAATTGAAGCCAAAGCCATTCCGGGTGCCGGTTCCTGTGGCGGTATGTACACCGCCAACACCATGGCTTCGGCCATTGAAGCGCTAGGCATGAGCTTACCCAACAGCTCGGCTCAAGCCGCTATTTCAAACGACAAAAGACTGGACTGCGAACGTGCCGGCGCAGCCGTTCTGGAATTAATAAAAAATAATATCAAACCCAGCGACATTATGACCAAAGCCGCATTTGAAAACGCCATTACCATTGTCATTGCACTGGGCGGCTCAACCAATGCCGTATTGCACATTCTGGCGATGGCCAATGCCGGTAACGTCGACATTACCCTGGATGACTTCACCCGCATCGGTCAGCGTGTACCCTTGCTTGCCGATTTAAAACCCAGCGGTCGTTACCTGATGACTGAATTAATTGAAATCGGCGGCATTCAACCGTTGATGAAAATCTTGCTCGATAAAGGCTTACTGCACGGCGACTGCTTAACTGTAACCGGAAAAACGCTGGCGGAAAATCTGGCCGATGTTAAACCGTATCCTGAAGACCAGGACGTGATTCACTCGCTGGACAACCCCATTAAAAAAGACAGCCATTTGGTAGTTTTATATGGCAACCTGGCACCGGGTGGCTCAGTTGCAAAAATTACCGGTAAAGAAGGTTTGCGCTTTGTCGGCACCGCCAAAGTATTTGACGCCGAAGAACAAGCCCTGCACAGCATATTAAACGGCGACATCGTTAAAGGTGATGTGATTGTTATTCGCTACGAAGGCCCCAAAGGTGGCCCCGGTATGCGTGAAATGCTCTCCCCGACTTCCGCCATTATGGGCAAAGGTTTGGGTAAAGAAGTGGCCTTGATTACCGACGGCCGTTTTTCCGGCGGCACCTGGGGCATGGTCGTTGGTCACGTCGCGCCCGAAGCGTACGAGGGCGGGCCGATCGCTCTGGTCAAGGAAGGCGACTCCATCACCATCGATGCGCACAAACGCCTGATCCAGGTGAACATCGGCGCGCGCGAACTCGCGCAGCGCCGCAAGAAATGGAAACAACCCAAACCGCGCTACACGCGCGGCTTGCTGGCGAAATACATGAAGCTCGTGTCGAGCGCGAGCAGCGGCGCCGTCACCGACTGACGATTTAGCGCCCGCCGCGCAGAACAAGGATCAAGC
>CAIMDR010000069.1 GCA_903839795.1 uncultured Methylococcaceae bacterium
ATCCAAGCAGGATATCGGCTGGTTATCAAATGACGAAGCTATGGCGATTGCAGAAGATTTGAAGGTTGATCTCAGTGACGTTTATGAAATGGAAAAGCGTTTGGGCAGTCAGGATATGTCGTTCGATATGCCCGTTGACGAGTCGTCAGAAGAAAGTTGCGCGTATCCTTCAAACTACCTTCAGCAACACGGCGCTGATCCGTCTGTATTGCTGGAAAATGCTGATTGGGAAGGTCATGGACAGGACTTGTTGGCAGAAGCGATGGCCGGCTTGGATGCGCGAAGTTTGGATATTTTGTCAAGTCGCTGGTTGGCTGATAAAAAAGCCACCTTGCATGAGCTTGCGGCACGCTACAACGTCTCAGCCGAGAGAATCAGGCAGTTAGAACAAAATGCCATGAAAAAACTTAAGGCAGCCGTTGTCCTGGAAGCTTGACAAGTTATCGAAAGTAATAAAAAAGGCTTGCCGATTTTATCGTTAAGCCTTTTTTTTAGTCTGCAATTTTGGCATCCTTCATAGAAGCCAGAAAGTAGTTGACACTTTTTTTTCACAAAAAATGCTAATAATCTCTGTAGGTCGGGTTAGGCGTTAGCCGTAACCCGACACAAATACGTCGATTTGTCGGGTTACGCCTTTGCTAATCGGACCTGCTCCACGGTAATTGCAAAAAGTGTAAACCGAGGAATGAAGGATGCCGCAATTTTAGCCTTGAGCATCCTGTCAAATTAATACAATCCCTGTTCTTTGAGACTTTTAACAGGTTTTTGTTAAGCAGGATGCAGCAGGTTTAACACTGTTTGCGCTTGTTCTGCGGCCTCAAGGCCCAAGCTGGTCAAATAACCGCCATCTTCTTGTGTTAACAGTCCTTTGTCGTGCAAACGTTTTGTGGCAGCAATTATTTCGGGCGCTGCCGTTGTATGTACCTTGATTCCTTCTTGTGTAGTGCTCAGGTTGTAGCGAACCAGAATGTTAATTTCGTCTACAATGTCTTGGGTATAGGGCATGGTTAATCCTCACGATTTATCGATACAAGAGGGTATGATAAAGCTATTTTCAGCTAAGGAGTATTTTTTTTCAGTAACACGGTTAACAATGCCTCTTTAAAGTCTTCACAAAGCCACGTTATCAGGGCAGCTATTGATCTGATTTTACCCTGAAAAAGAGACACAGCGCCGTTATTTAAGACTAATAACGGCGTACCGAATTATCACAATTGCATGACCAGGCATCAATACCGCCGGTTAAGTTGGCAACATTTTTATAGCCGGACTGCACCAGGTAATTAGCGGCTTGCAGGCTACGCATGCCATGATGACATAGCACAACAATTTCCTGTTGCGGATCCAGTTCACTGAGTCTGCCTGGGATTTGATTAAGGGGAATCAATACGCTGCCGGCAATATGGGCGAATTGAAATTCATGAGGTTCCCTTACATCCAGCAAAAACAGGGCTTCTTTCTGCTGAATTTTGTTGTTTAACGCGATGGCTGATAGTTGTTTTACGGTCATAGTGATTCTCTGTTAATAAAGCGCTCCAGGCGCTGCATGGCGATGGTCATTTTAGTGATAGACGTGGTGTAAGCAAAACGCAGGGTGTGATGAGCTTCATGGCTACCAAAATCCAGTCCTGGTGTGATGGCAACCCCTTCCGCTTCCAAAAAATCCAAGGCAAATTGATGGCTGTCATCGGTAAATTTTTTGCAATTGACATAAATATAAAAAGCACCTGCGGGTTTAACCGGTATTTCAAACCCCAAGTTCAATAGATTATCATAAAGAAAATCCCGTCTGGCGGCAAATTCTGCGCGTCTGTTTTCAAGTTCTGTCAGGGTATTTTCATCAAAAGCTGCCAAGGCGGCATATTGCGACGCTGTGGATGTAGCGATATAAATATTTTGAGCTAATTTCTCAGTGGCTTCAATAAACTCATTCGGCACAATCAACCAACCAATGCGCCAGCCGGTCATGCCAAAATATTTGGAAAAGCTGTTGATCACAAATACCTCATCGCTAAACGCAAGTGCGGTAGTTGCCTGGTTATCGTAAACCAGTCCATGATAAATTTCATCCGAATAAAAGCAACCGCCCAGACTATTAACGGCCTGAATAGCTTGTTTTAATTCTTCAGGGCTAATAAGCGTTCCGGTGGGATTGGACGGTGAGGCAATCAAAACGCCCTGAGTGGCGCATGTCCAATGGTCTTTGATATGTTTTGCGGTTAATTGGTAATCGGTACAAGCATCAACAGGGATGGTTTTGGTTTTGCAACCCAATAAGGTAGCAACGTTACTGTTACACGGATAACAGGGGTCTGCCATCAATAGTTCTTCGTTCGGGTTAAGGCTGACTCCAAGAGCCAGTAAAAACGCACCAGAAGCGCCAGGGGTTACAAATATACGTTGTTCGTCTATAGTTACACCATAACGCTGTTGATAAAAGCCCGCTATTTTTTTTCGCAGCTCTGGCAAACCGGCGGCAGGCGTGTATTTAACCTCGCCGGTCTGAATATGCTTAATGGCGGCATTGACAATAGTGGGTGGTGTTGGAAAGTCAGGCTCACCGATTTCCATGTGAATAACATCGACGCCTTGCGCTTCCAATTGCTTGGCTCTGCGTAGCAATTCCATGACATAAAACGAAGAAATGTCTGTATTTCGCTCTGCCAGTTGTTTACGCATAATGAGAGTGCTCATAAAAAAACACCAATGATACCAATAAACCTTGCTAATTGGTGACTATTCTGCTAAAAATGCGCAGTTTTTATTTATCCTGTCTATAGGAGTTAATGGATGACCGATAGTACTAAACCGATTGTTGCATCACCTTTCAGTTTTACGCCTTATAAAGAAAAAGACGGCGAAGAATACATGGATGACGCTCAGTTAAAACATTTTGAGACCATTTTAAAAAACTGGAAAGCCGAATTAATGCACGAAGTAGATCGTACCGTGCACCACATGCAGGATGATGCCGCTAATTTCCCGGATCCTAATGATCGGGCGACGCAAGAATCAGAATTCAGTCTGGAATTAAGAACGCGTGACCGTGAACGTAGACTCATTAAGAAAATTGATGATTCCCTTAAAGAAATTGAATCAGGGAATTATGGGTTTTGTGAGTCTTGTGGTATAGAAATAGGCATACGTCGCCTTGAAGCCAGACCCACGGCCAGTTTGTGTATTGACTGTAAAACCCTCGATGAAATTCGGGAAAAACAAATGGGCTAAAACAGCTTATCGTGCTGGATAAACAACCTTATAGGGGCCGGTTTGCGCCTTCGCCAACCGGCTCCCTGCATTTGGGTTCGCTTTTCACCGCACTCGCCGGATTTCTTCAGGCGCGGTCACAGCAGGGCCAATGGTTACTGCGTATTGACGATCTTGATACCCCGCGCAATGTTAAAGGCGCGGTGGACAACCTGTTAAAAACACTGGAGGCCTTTGGTCTGCATTGGGATGGTTCTGTTGCCTATCAAAGCCAAACGCTTGACGTTTATCATGACATTCTTGATAAATTAACCAAAAATAACCAAGTTTATCCCTGTACATGCAGTCGAAAAACGGTGGCTGCTATTTATTCCGGTGCTTGTCGCGATAAACAGGCCTTCCCTGATAGTCCTTATTCCCACCGTCTTAAAACCGATAATAGCGTCATTTCTTTTCACGATGAGTTGCAGGGCTTAATTTCAACTAATTTAGCCGAGCAGCATGGCGATTTTATTTTAAAAAGAAAAGACCGGATTATCGCTTATCAATTTGCGGTAGTGATTGATGATGACAATCAGGCTATCAATCATGTCGTGCGTGGCTACGACTTATTGGCGTTAACGCCCCGGCAAATCTATCTTCAGCAATTACTGGGACTGGTTACTCCCGGTTACATGCATGTACCGGTTATTATTGATGAGCAGGGCTATAAGCTCAGTAAACAAACCTACGCCACAGCAGTTGATTTAGAGCACCCTCAGAAAGTTATCTTTGAATTATTGACCTTATTAAAGCAAAACCCGCCTTGCGAACTTCAATACACATCCTTGAATGAATCGCTGGAATGGGCGATAGGTCATTGGGATACAGAGCCGTTAAAAAATTGTCGAGCAATTTGTAGGCAGGGTTAATGTAACAGAGTGCTTTGCATTTCGTATGAGTTAAGTGCTAAACCCGCTTAACCTAATTTTTAAGCAAGAGGCCTGGATATTTTATTAGCTGAAGTTTGGCCGAATTTTGCACTGTTTTTGTTGGTATTAAACGGAGTAAAGCGTTTGCCGGGTTAAAATCATTGAGCCAGTTAATATTTCAAACCGGCTTTAAATATTTTACCCGTAGAATGGAGTATCAATGAGCCGGTAGTTCGCAGGAAATCGCCTTATTATCTGGTAATGGTTTCGTTTAACCTGAAATTTTAGCTATACTCCAAGCGGTGGAAGTTATTAAAGATTTTCTATAGCCTTATAATGCTTGTCCGTAGCTGGGTTTAAAGTCGCGGGGGCGAAGTATAATTTACCAGCTACTATTTTTGTCGATCCATCTTAGACTTAACCAGTACCAAGCGGTCATAGGCAACATCATGGCAAACCAACTCCAGTCATCGATTAAGAACAATTTGCCAATCCATTTATTATCGTCAAAGTACATCACCCAGGGAAGACAGTAAAAGCTGAATATCAGGCTGCTCCATAGCAGTATTAGCGCGCCTTTGCGTGTTTCAATACTAGAGAATGCCAGGAATACCCAAAGTGGGGTGGTGTCGGTTTTTTTCATGCGTGATTTCTCTTAAGCTAGGGGTTATGTATTGACTAAAAATTAAGTCGTTGATAAATAGAAAAGCATCTATTTTTGTAATCATTCAGTTCCCTCTTTTTCAAAGGGGGAGGTGAATAATTACCTGTTTTTTATAAAAATATCGTATTAAGTGTCTTAAAAATGTAACTCTCAAACCTAAAGAATAGAAGCCTATCCTGCCATAAAAATAACTTTACTACCAATTTTAATCAGTGGAGTAAGAATAGACTTTAACAGAGCGGACGATTATCGCTAAAACAAAAATTCGGTCATCGGGTTAATAATCTTGCTGATATTATGATAGGGTTTGTCGGCAACTATTGCCATACACGTTGAAATTCAGGAGCAATTGATGAGTTATTCTGCGCTTGTAATAGAGTCAGTTGCAAATTAAAGATAAATCGTTGGGAGTTCAGGAGTCATTGATTATATTAGCTAATAATTTTTTTATGAAGAAAAATCCAGCTAAAGCCATAAAAAATATAAAAAGAAACAGGGTGCCAATAGAATTCCGGCTGAAATAATTCGCACATGCTTATCATGTGAAGCCTTCAGGTAGTAAATTAACAATAATTCAGGATTAGATTATGCCCAATGACCAATTTGTTATTAGCAAACTTAACCCATCAATTATTTCACTACCCGAACAGGGTATGAAAAAAAATGATTTTATCAATGATTTCAAACAATATTATGTCCATTTGCTGGGTAGGGATGAACATTGTCAAACGCCTTATTATGCAGGTGAGGCTTTATCGTTGGCGATTCGTGACCGCTTGATGGAGCGTTGGAAGGCTACCCATCTAACCTATAAAAACAATGATTGCAGGCGGAGTTATTATCTGTCCATGGAATTTCTTATGGGTCGCACATTAAGCAATGCCATGCTTAATTTGGGAGTCACTGATACAGTTACCCAGGCGATGTATGATCTCGGCATTGAAATTGAAGAGTTGATCAGTAGTGAGCAGGATGCAGGTTTGGGTAATGGCGGTTTGGGTCGTCTTGCTGCTTGCTTGATAGACAGTTGTGCGACCTTGCAACTGCCGGTGATAGGGTATGGATTACGTTACGAATATGGCATGTTTACCCAGAATATTGTTAATGGTGAACAGATTGAAAAACCCGATCATTGGCTGCGTCAAGGTAACGTCTGGGAAATTGAGCGGCTGGAATATTCGCATAGCATTAAATTTGGCGGTCATACCGAACTTCAAATTGATGAAAATGGCAAGCAACGGCATTGCTGGATAGCTACTTCTAATATCTTGGCAGTCCCTTTTGATACGCCAATACCCGGCTATCAGAATGGCACGGTTAATACCTTGCGGCTATGGAAGGCGGTTGCTACCGAAGAGTTTAATCTGGAGGAGTTCAATGCCGGCGATTATGCGGAAGCGGTCGCAGCAAAAATTACTGCGGAAAATGTCACGATGGTACTGTATCCCAATGATGCCAATGAAAACGGCAAGGAGCTGAGATTACGGCAACAATATTTTCTGGCTTCCGCCAGTTTGCAGGATGTTATTGCCCACTGGACAATGATGCATGGCAATGATTTTAGTCACTTTGCGGAAAAACGTTGTTTCCAGTTAAACGACACGCATCCGAGTATTGCCATTGCCGAATTGATGCGCCTGCTGATGGATATTCACGGTTTAATGTGGGATGAGGCATGGACTATCACAACAAGTACCATGGCTTATACGAACCACACCTTGTTGCCCGAAGCGTTGGAAAAGTGGCCCGTTAAATTGATGCAACGGTTATTACCCCGATTGATGGACATTATTTTTGAAATTAACCGTCATTTTATAACGGAAGCATCCATGCACTGGCCCGGCGATAGCGAGCGTTTACGCAGAATGTCCATTGTTGAGGAAGGTGAAGAGCAGCAGGTAAGAATGGCTCATCTTGCTATAGTAGGCAGTTTTTCCGTGAACGGGGTTGCGAGGTTACATACCGAGTTGTTGCAGCAAGGTTTGTTTGGCGACTTTTATGCCTTATGGCCACGTAAATTTAATAATAAAACCAATGGGGTGACGCCAAGACGTTGGTTAGCCGCCTGTAATCCGGAGCTGGCAAGCCTGATAACGGAAACGATAGGCGATGGTTGGGTGACTGATTTAATGCAGTTAAAAAAGCTGGAGCCCTACGCAGAGGATGCTCAATTTCGGCACCGCTGGCGTGCCATCAAGCAGGCAGCGAAACAGCGTTTGATTGATCATAAACAACGCAAACACGACACCAAACTACATTTTAATGTGGATGCGCTGTTCGATGTGCAGGTCAAACGTATTCATGAGTACAAGCGTCAACTGTTAAATGTATTGCATGTGATTCATCTTTATAACGGTATTAAAAAAGGTGACATTGAGAGCAGGGTACCGAGATGCGTATTAATAGGCGGCAAAGCGGCTCCCGGTTATCGTATGGCAAAAAAAATTATCAAGTTAATCAATAACGTTGCCGAGATCATTAATTCAGACCCTGAAACAGAAAATAAATTAATCTTACTGTTTTTACAGGATTATCGTGTTTCGGCCATGGAAAGAATATGTCCGGGCGTTGATTTATCAGAACAGGTATCAACCGCAGGCAAGGAAGCTTCGGGTACCGGTAACATGAAGTTGATGATGAACGGTGCCATCACTATTGGTACGCTGGATGGTGCCAATATTGAAATCCGTGAAGAAGTGGGGGATGAAAACTTTTTTCTGTTCGGTTTGACGGAAGAGCAAGTTGAAGCAAGACGAGGCCATTATGACCCGGTCGCTATTATCGACCAGGATAAAGACCTTCAGCAGGTCATGCACTTGCTGGAGTCTGGATATTTTAACCAATTTGAACCGGGATTATTTGATGATCTCATTGGCTCCATAAAAAGCCCGAATGACCCCTGGATGACGATTGCGGATTTTCGGAGTTTTGCAGAGGCCCAAAAACGCGTTGAGGATGCCTATCGGGATAAAGACCAATGGACTAAAATGAGTATTTTAAATTGTGCCAACAGTGGTAAATTCTCTACCGATAGAACAATTGGAGAATACAATCGTGAAATCTGGAAGTTAACGCCGCAGCCGGTAATACATCAATAATCGCTGCGTTACCCGCAGTCAATGCGGGTAACGCAGGCTTTTTATTATTGCCTTAAGTCTTTAACAACGCGCACGACTTCATTATCATCGGCAATGGTTTCTATACTAAAACCAAGCTTGGTAACCAGTGATAACATCGGTTTGTTAACGACCAAGACTTCCCCTTCAAAAAAGGAGATGCCTTTGGCTTTGGCCGTCTGCATTAAGGTTGTCATGAGTTTGGAACCTATGCCCAAACAATGGCAATCGTCAGCAACCACCAGTGCAAATTCCACTGAATTACCGTCCGGGTTCATTAAGCAGCGGCCAACACCCAGTTCACTGGGCATATTTGCATCCTCAGTGACGGCAACAAAGGCCATTTCACGGTCATAATCGATTTGCGTGAAGCGGACTATCATTTCCGGTGTTAATTCTTGTAACGCTTGCATAAACCGAAAATATTTCGTGCGTTCGGACAAACGATTATGAAAATCTTTTTCTAAAATGGCATCTTCAGGACGGATAGGACGGATCGTGATATTAACGCCGTTGTTTAATTGATGATACTGGATTAATTCATGCGGATAAGGATGAATCGCCATGTGTGAATAGCGGGTCAGTTGATGCGATACTTGTGCTTTAATACGGGCATCAACAGCCATTACGCCGTTTTCATCAACAATCAGCGGATTAATGTCCAGTTCTAAAATTTCCGGCAGTTCACTGACCATGGTTGATATATTCAGTAGCACATTAATCAGGGCTTGTTTATTGGCTGGGGGTAATTGACGAAAGGCCCCCAGATATTTGGCCGCCTTGGTTTTGGCAATCATTTGCTCAACCATGTAGGCGTTGAGTGGGGGCAGGGCGACGGCATTATCTTTTAAGATTTCGACCATAGTACCACCCAGACCAAAACTGATGGCAGGGCCAAACACGGGATCTCTTACCACGCCTATCATCAATTCACGACCATTGGGACTGCGGAACATGGGTTCGACAGTCATGCCGACTTCAGTTATCTCGGGGTGCAATTTTTTAATGGCGGCTTCCATTTCCGTATAGTGGCGAGAAATATCCTGGACGCTGTTAATGTTAAGCCTGACGCCGCCGATATCGGATTTATGACTAAACTCTGCCATATTGACTTTTAAAACGACGGGAAACCGCAAGGTTTCAGCGGCAATCATGGCATCTTTTACACTGGATACCTTGATGGTTTGGGTCACCGGAATATGGAAAGCAGCCAGTATGGCTTTGGATTCCTGAGCCGTTAAAACCTGGCGGCCTTCTGAAAGTACGCGCTCAATAATTAAACGGGAACCTTCAACATCTGGCGTTGCAAGTTCATCGGTAGGTGAGGGGATTTGTTTTAGTAAAATCTGATTCTGGGCATATTTGGCCAAAAATGAAAAGGCATCGACAGCCACTTCAGGGGTGCTAAAGTGGGCTACCCTGCTATTGGCAAAAAGATCGCGACCTTCCTGAACCCTTTCTCCCCCTGTCCAGGAGGCCAACACCGGCTTTTTGCTGGCTTTTGCGCCCTCAATGATGCTTAGTGCAACCTGGGTTGGATTGGTCATTGCCTGAGGCGTTAAGATAACCAATACACCGTCAACGTTTTTATCTTTAAGGCAAATATCCAGCGCTTTTTGGTAACGTTCAGAGGTGGCGTCACCCAGAATATCAACAGGATTGGCATGAGACCAGTGTACGGGTAACGCCTCATTTAAGCCTTCAATGCTGGCAGGGCTTAGCTCCGCCATAATGATGCCGACATCTTCGGCGCGATCGGTACTCATGACACCGGGGCCACCGGCATTGGTAATAATAGCCAGTCGGTCTTTTTTGACCACATAATTGTTTGCCAAAACGCGGGCTGCAGAAAATAATTCGGTGATGCTATAGACTCTAACAACGCCCGCTCTTGCTATTGCGGCATCAAAGACGTCATCGCCACCGACCATGGCGCCCGTATGTGACATGGCGGCTTTAACACCGGCCTCATGGCGGCCTGATTTAATCAGGATAACCGGTTTTAAACGAGCGGCCGCTTTAAGTCCGCTTAAAAAGCGACGCGCATCACGTATGCCTTCTACATACATCAAGATGCCGGTGGTTTTGCTGTCGGTTGCCAGATAATCCAGCACCTCACCAAAATCAATGTCGGCTGCACCGCCCATGGATACCACTGTTGAAAAGCCGATGTCTTGTACTTTTGCCCAGTCTAAAATGGCGGTACAAACGGCACCTGATTGGGACAATAACGCCAGACTGCCGTCTTTAACCGTACCGTCACCAAAAGTTGCATTAAGGTAGCCACTGGGCCGAATAACGCCCAGACAGTTCGGGCCAATAATACGGATATTATAACGGTGAGCAATATCCAGCACTTCTTGCTGAAGCCGTTTTCCTTCCGACCCCAGTTCACCAAAGCCGGCCGTAATAATAATGACAGAGCTAACGCCCTTTTCGCCACATTGTCGAATAATGCCGGGAACACTGGGTGCCGGGGTGGCAATAACTACCAAATCCAAATCTTCAGGAACGGCATTCAAGTCAGGATAGGCTTTTAAGCCTAGTAATTCATCACGTTTGTTGTTGACAGGATAAAGACCACCCTTAAAACCGGCTTCTTGCATATTAAGCAAGAGCCGATAACCGACACTGTTTTCGCGCTCTGAGGCGCCAACAATGGCAACTGATTTAGGGGTGAAAAAACGGTTTAAATAATGAGGGCCCATGGTTGCTCCGGTGTAAGAAAAAATAGCTGAATGTAAAATAAATGCTGATCCATAGTCATCAACTTAAGACATTTCACCACGAAGACACCGAAGAATGCGAAGATTTTTCTTTGGTTTTTGGCATCCTTCATAGAAGCCCAAAAGTAGTTGACACTTTTTTATCACAAAAATGCTAATAATCTTTGTCGGGTTACGCTTTCGCTAACC
>CAIMDR010000070.1 GCA_903839795.1 uncultured Methylococcaceae bacterium
ACTTATTCGCAAACTAGCCTCCGGTCTTTATAGTTGGTTGCCTTTGGGGTTACGCGTATTGCGCAAGGTAGAAAAAATAACGCGGGATGAAATGGAAAAAGCAGGCGCTCTGGAAGTGTTAATGCCCGCCTTGCAACCGGCTGAACTTTGGCAGGAAACCGGACGCTGGGAACAATACGGCCCGGAACTGGCACGCTTAAAAGACCGTCATGACCGTGATTTTTGCTTAGGTCCTACGCATGAAGAAATTATTACCGATCTGGCGCGTAATGAGCTTAAAAGTTATAAACAACTGCCTATCACTTATTATCAGGTACAAACCAAATTTCGCGATGAAATTCGCCCACGCTTTGGCGTGATGCGTTCGCGTGAATTTATTATGAAAGATGCTTATTCCTTTCATTTGGATCAAGACTCGTTACAAGAAACTTACGAGGTCATGTATCAGGCTTACACTAATATTTTTAATCAATTGGGGCTAAAGTTTCGCGCGGTTATCGCTGATTCCGGCTCTATCGGCGGGGCAATATCGCATGAATTTCATGTGTTGGCGGATTCCGGTGAAGATGCCATTGCCTTCTCAACCGAAAGCGATTACGCAGCCAACGTTGAAAAAGCGGAAGCAGTGATGCCCTCCGGTTCACGTGCTTTTGCAACCGCTGACATGCAACTGGTTAATACCCCCAATCAACACAGCATCGAAGAAGTTAGCCTGTTTTTGGAAATCTCTGCCACACAATGCCTTAAGACCTTAATTGTTAAAGGTGAAGGAGAAGACGGCTTGGTGGCTTTATTATTAAGAGGCGACCATGAGCTGAATAAAATCAAGGCAGAAAAAATGGAGGGCGTTGCTTCGCCACTGGAATTTGCCACTGAAGACGATATTCAACGCGCCTGCAACTGCAAACCGGGTTCAATTGGCCCACTGGGTTTAACTATTCCGGTTATTGCCGATCGCAGTGTTGTGATGATGTCCGACTTTGTCTGCGGTGCGAATCAAGATGGCAAGCATTTTCAAGGCGTGAATTGGGAACGTGACTTACCCGTTCCTGACCTTATTGCTGATCTTCGCACGGTCGTTGAAGGTGATCCCAGTCCGGATGGACACGGTGAAATTACCTTGGCTCGCGGTATTGAAGTCGGTCACATTTTTCAGTTGGGCACTAAATACAGCGCGTCCATGAAAGCGGGCGTTATTAATGAAGGCGGTAAAAGCCAAATTATGCTGATGGGTTGTTACGGGATTGGTATTTCCCGGGTTGTCGCGGCGGCTATCGAACAAAATCATGATGACAAAGGCATTATCTGGCCTGCCAATCTGGCACCTTTTCAAGTTGCGCTGTGCCCCATGAATATGCATAAGTCTGAGCGCCTTAAAGTGGCGACAGAGAAACTGTATCAAGATTTGCAGGCAGCCGGTATTGAGGTGTTGTTTGATGACAGAAAAGTACGCGCCGGTTTTATGTTTTCTGACATGGAGTTGATCGGTATTCCGCATTGCATCATTGTCGGTGATCGTGGACTGGATTCCGGTACGGTTGAATACAAAGGCCGTACCGCCCAAGGAAATGAAGAAATTCCGTTTGCGGAACTGATTGATTTTTTAAAAGCAAAGCTGCTTTAAAACCAGGCGCTTAACGAGAAGTTATCCAGCCTTCCAGTCTGTTGATTTCCATCGCAGCATCTAAAAGGTATTGGTGTTTTAAATGGCAAGTTTTTTTCATGCACTTTACTTTTTTAATGCGATTACCGCAACTCGGCTTTTTGGCATCAGTTTGATCCTGCTGGGAGCTCCTGCTTTTGCCCAATCGCCAACAGTCGAAGAGGTGTTGGGCGTACTGGGGATGGACAGGAAGCAGATTACAGAACTGACGGAAGGTCAACCCATCGCGTATACCTTGACTGAAGGGAGCGACGATGAGATTGCCGTAGGATTGACTTGGTATTTCCCCGTTCCGTTAAGTAAGGTGGCCGGATATTTACGGCAGGATAACTCTATAACGCTAGACGTTGGCGTCACTGCCCACGGGATATTGACAGAGCATAGTGGTGCGGGTTCTTTGGCAACTGTCACCTTGTCCAGAGAAGAAGCCCAAGCTTTGTTGAGCGCGGAGCCAGGGGATCAGTTCAATCTATCCGACCATGAAATAGAAAAGATCAAAACCTTCAATCAGATGTCCCAAAAAATCATCGAAGATGCGGTCAACGAACACTTTAGGGCAATTCTGTTACAGCGCTATAAAGCCTATCGGCATGGAGGAACGGACGCAATAGCACCTTATGCGCGGGAGGATGGTCTGGATTCAAAGCCTTCTCTTGAACTGCGACAGGCTGTGAATGAAAGCGCTCTTTTAGCACGTTACTTGCCAGACTTGCGCAAAGCTTGGCTGGATTACCCGAAAGCTTTTCCGCCGGGAGCTGTTGAGACGTTCCCGTGGGTAGAAAAAACCGTGGAAGGTCGGTCGGCAGCTATCCTCAGGCACCGTGTTAATATGGATTGGAACGGTGGGGTTTTGGTGTTGACTCGTGAATTCTATGCAGCGCACTCCTACAATTCCAGCCAATGGCTAACCGGCTGTCTACCTTATGGCGATGGCACGGTGGTTTTTCAGCAGGTGCGCAGCTTCACCGATCAAGTGACGGGATTGGCCAGCGATGTTAAGCATATAGTTGGCAGAAAGCTGCTGAAAGACAAAATGCTCAAGTCTTATGAGCGCCTTTGCAATATCTTGGGTCAATGCCCTTAATTTTCCGATGAGCGTTTAAACACATTGGCGACGAGATACCAAATTAACTTTAAAAACATTGCCATCGCAAAAACAAATAATACCGCCAGTTGGTATATTCCTCCCCATGTAGATCCTTCTTTAAACTGCGGATAGTAAGGCGAAATATCCGCCAAAAAACGAAACAGGAAGAGTGAGGCGCTAAAGACAGCAATGCTGACAAAAAACTTTTTACGCGATAGAAACAACGGTAAAAATGCCAAGATAGGGCATAGCGCCATTAACAGGGTAAACGTTTTATTGATTAACGCAGTTAATACCGGATTTTGTATCTGTGCCAGTCTTTCTTGTGTGGCACTTTGTACATCAATGACTTCATCTTTTAAAAGCGGGGCGATGATAGGGATTGCCGTTTTCCCTTGTAATTCCAGCAGTGCGTTCATTGCGCCAATACGTATTTTGGGAACAGCATCTTTTATAAAAAAGACCAGCGTTGGGATAGCTTCTTTTGTCTGTAATGTTGCTACAGCCTCTATCGCGGCAAGGCGTACCTCATTATCGCTATCTTGTAAAAGAGAAATAATTCCGGGAATTGCTTCTGATGCCTGCAATTCTTTTAATGTGGTGACGACCGTATAACGTATGGTTTTATTGGTGTCTTGCAAAAGAGGCAACAGAGTAGAAATGGCTTCTTTTTTAAGGAACAAGGCATTTTCTTTTTGCCATTGTTGCAATAATTCCATTGCCCGGATGCGTATCAGGTCGTCATTATCATGTAACAAAGGAACAAGACGCGGGATTAATTCTTTTTCTTGCAGGCGTGCTATCGAATTGATCGCCTGAAGGCGCACAAGGCCCGTGGTGTCGTTTAACAATGGAATAATACCGGGAACC
>CAIMDR010000071.1 GCA_903839795.1 uncultured Methylococcaceae bacterium
CCGACGTAAGGGTAAAAGAAAGTTCCGTCTTCGCCCACAACGGTTCCCGCGCTCTCTGCTGAGCGAAATTCACCGGCTGGAATGGTTAATTCAGGATGTTCCCATACGGTAATGTTAAGAATATCCCGTGGGCCTACCAAATAGTGGTTTTGGTTTTCTGACGCCGGTGTTCCTTCTACCGTTTTAGAGCCTATGCGGTAATCAAAGTAAAGGTTGGCCACATTATTGGAGCCCAAGCTGCGGTTTTTGACATTTTTTTCCATGTCGACAATCAATTGTGCATTAATGGCCTGGATATTGAGTTTCTTTAAAATGGTTTTCTCATTTTCACCAACGGGCATCTCGACACTGGATTCGTTGGAGAAGGGGCTCATGTGTTGTCCGGGGACAATAGTGCAGCCGCTCAAGCTGATTAGCACCAAAAAAAGTGTTAGTGCTTTTTGTGGGCTATTTTGATTTTTGATATTCAATGCTCGATTCTCAGTTAACGGTAACACATTTATGCCTTTTTTTGATTTACTACTACGAGAGGCCGGGTAATTAGTTAGCTATTAACCGGTCAGCTTAAAAAATTTTTTCTCCGCAGCCGTGAGCCGGTCGAAAGGGTATGTATTTAAAAAATCTCCTCTAACCCCTCTTTTTCAAAGAGAGTGGCTGAATAATTACAATTTTTTAAGCCATTGGCTTACGCCTTGGTCAATTTGAAACAGGGCTGATTCAAACGCTTTAATATCCTGTTTGTAGGGGTCGGGAATATCATAGCCACCCCATTCACCTATTCTAAAAACCTTGCCTTTTGCGCTGGGTTCTTTGTTTTCGATATTTTTTTTATGTGCCAATTCCATCACCAGAATAAGATCCGCTTTTCGGATCATTTCATGGTTTAACTGGCGAGCGCTGTGACCGGAAATATCCAGTCCTCTTGCCGTCATAAGTTGCTCGGATTTTTCATCGGCTGGGTGACCCACCAACGCGCCTATTCCGGCTGAACTAACATGAATGCCATTTTTATTGCTTTTGGAAAGCGCTTCTTTAAGAACGGCTTCCGCCATAGGGCTGCGGCATATATTGCCTATACACACCACAAGTATGTTATTGAACAAAAGCGATATATCCTTTCATTTACCGGCTACCTATTAAAATGGTTAATTTATATTATGCCATACGTAATTATTTACATCCCCCCTTTGAAAAGAGGGGGCTGAATACTTGTTGCCCGACCATTAATCGTTTAGTAAGGCAGCGGTTTGACTGATTTATTCATAACCGATTACGATTGGCCTGCCCACTTTAGTCAGTATAAAAATATCGAAGTTGATTTGGCCGGTCTGTCCTGTGTCAGGTTGATGCTTTGGGCTATCTTATGACTCAATAGGTATAAGTTATGCGATTTATAAATTAAAAATATACCATAAGTTTAATGATTATACTTATAAATTATTAACCGACATTCCGCACCCCTAATTTACAATATTGTATTATTTTTATTGCTATATTTTTCAACAA
>CAIMDR010000072.1 GCA_903839795.1 uncultured Methylococcaceae bacterium
CCTCCCCCTTTGAAAAAGGGGGATTGAGGGGGAGTTATCTAATTAAATCTCCCCTAACCCCTCTTTTTCAAAGAGGGGGACTGAATACTTACTTTTATTTTATTGGTGCGCCCTAGTGGATTCGAACCACCGACCACAGCCTTCGGAGGGCTGTACTCTATCCAGCTGAGCTAAGGGCGCTAAAGGCGTGTATTGTAACCGATCAGCAAACTATTACGATAACATTGTTTTCAGGTTTGCCAGATTGGCTTTGCCGCGCTCCTTGATAACTTCGGGCGTTAGCTGTTTTTTGTTAATCCATTCCAGATCATCGGCGGGTAGTTCATTTAAAAACCGGCTGGGCTCACATTCAGTGATTTCACCATAACGTTTACGATGAGTGCAGTAACTAAAAGTACAGGTGCGCTGGGCGCGAGTGATGCCAACATAAGCCAGACGCCGCTCTTCTTCTATGTTATCAGTTTCAATACTGTTTTGATGGGGCAGAATATTTTCTTCTATGCCAATCAGAAAAACATGCGGAAATTCCAGTCCCTTGGCGGCATGCAGCGTCATTAAGCTGACCTGGTCACTGACTTCTGCCTCCTGATTTCGCTCCATAATATCCATCAACATAATTTTGGCGACAATTTCAGCCAAGGGTTTTTGGCCGTCAGTTTCCTTGTCTGCGATGCGTTTAAGCCACTCAATCAGCTCGTAAACATTCTTTATTTTACGTTCAGCGGACTCTTTGCTTTTACTGTCTTCTTTTAAAAATTGCTCATAACCAATATGATTAATAACCTGCTCAATCACGACAAAGGTGTCGCCCTGGTCAATACGGTTGGCGGTGTCGATAACCCAATCGTGAAATTTTTGCAGCCGATGGATGGATTTCTCGGACAGCTTTTGAGTTAAGCCCAGTTCGGTGCTGGCCGCAAATAAACTGATATGCCGGTCATTGGCATAAGTACCCAGCTTTTCCAAAGTAGTCGGGCCAATTTCACGCCGGGGTGTATTGATGATGCGTAAATACGCCGCATCGTCATCCTGATTAACAAACAACCGCAGATAAGCCAGTATGTCTTTGATTTCTGAATTGGCAAAAAACGATGAACTGCCACTAATCACGTAAGGGATGTTATTTTCCCTGAGACCTTGCTCAAACAAGCGGGATTGATGATTGCCCCGGTATAAAATGGCATAATCCTGATAACTGCCACCGTTTTTAAATTTATGATGAATGATTTCCGAGATGACTTGCTTGGCTTCATCTTGGTCATTTTTATGACTTAAAACGCGCAGTGAATCACCATAACCCAATTCACTCCACAGTCGTTTTTCAAACGCGTGCGGATTATTGGCAATCAAATGATTAGCCACCTTAAGTATGCGTCCGGTAGAGCGGTAATTTTGCTCCAGTTTAATCACTTGCAAACGGGTAAAATCTTTTTGTAATTGCGCCAGATTTTCCGGTTGCGCTCCACGCCAGGCATAAATCTACTGATCATCATCACCCACCACGGTAAAGCGTCCCAGTGCTCCGGCGATTAATTTAACCAATTGGTATTGGGTGATATTGGTATCCTGATATTCATCCACCAGTAAATAACGGATTTTATTTTGCCATTTTTCCAACACCGCAGGGTGTTGCTGAAAAAGCAACACC
>CAIMDR010000073.1 GCA_903839795.1 uncultured Methylococcaceae bacterium
ACAGGGTCTGGCAACCAATCTGACCGGTAAATTAAAGATCACCCAGACTGGCGAACAACTGGCGATGCACGGTAATATCGATATGAACAAGGCCCGTTACAAAAGCTATGGACAGGATTTGACGGTACGCAAAGGACGCTTTGTATTTAACGGGCCTGCCGATAACCCTTGGCTGGATGTAGAAGCCATACGCGTTTCAAAAAGCAAAAAAGTGACCGCCATTCTTAAGCTGACCGGTTCACTGCAAAAACCGGAAACCCGCATATCGTCAGAACCCGCACTACCCGAATCGGAAGCCCTTGCTTACCTGATTACCGGAGGGCCGTTAAACCAGGTGAGCAAATCACAAGGTAATATGCTGGCCGCAGCCGCATTATCCTACGGTGGCGGACAAGCAGCCTGGCTTACCGAAAAACTGGGTATCGATGAATTTGAAGTGAAAGAAGGTGAAACGCTACAGGATACGCTGGTTGCAGTGGGTCAATATCTGACCCCCGATTTTTATGTGGGTGCCAAAGTCGGCCTGTTTAACAAACAAGCGGGAATGGTGCTAAAACATAAAATCACCGATTCCATCAATATTGAAACCCAAGCCGGCACTTCGCAACGGGTAAAAATAAATTATGAAATTGATAGGGATTAGTTGCAATTTCCCCTGCGTCAGAATAGTGGTCGCCTCAAATTTTAAGAAAAAATAAAATTTGCGATTAGTGTTTGGCAACCACTACACTGACAGTTTCCGGCAGTTAGGAGGTTGAAAACAAAAAAGGAGGCGGAGCTTGCAATCAAGCAAATCACAAACATACTTTTTGGCTTTAGCTGAATGATGTGTTCTTGCAAGACCTATTATTTCATCCATCACCGAGATTAAATTTTAATTTAAGCAATCATTGCAATCTCGCCATAATTCTCTTTATTTTTGATAACAATTTTTGTAGAGGCTTTTTTCTTGCTTATTACCGCATCTTTACGATAATAATCGTTTAAGCTTTTAACAATTGACTTTCCGACTGCTTCGGCAAGATTAACGGGAACAGCATTACCTATTTGTGCATATTGTGAGGTTAATGCGCCAGAAAACTCCCAATCGTCAGGAAAGGTTTGAATTCTTGCATATTCCCGAATTGTAAAAGGCCGCGTTTCTTCAGGATGACATCTTTCAGTTTGCTTTTGAGCGGGCGCACAAGTAAGCGTCAGACAGGGTTCATCCCATGAAATCCTTCTGGCCATACCGGTTTTTCCGCCACTTAAATGAAACGAACCTTTCATATAAGATTTTTGAAGCTCAATAGGCAGATCCCTCCAATATCCGCCAGGCGGTATTAAATCCATTATTTCCCGCTTATTGATCGGGTAGGTCTGTCCCATAGACTCTGGAACATCAGTATCGAACAACGACCCTTTTTGTAAAGCATCTTTAAGCACATAAATGTTTTTATTTTGAACAGGCCATTCAAAAGTCAAGCCTGAATTTTTTCTAATGCCTACTATAAAAACTCGCTCCCTCTTTTGAGGAACACCATAAAAAATAGCTTTTAATACTTTAGGTGGAATAACGTCATACCCCAACTCATCGAGTATGGAAACCATGCCATCAATAGTGCTGCCATTTTCATGCTGAAGTAAGCCGCGAACATTCTCGCCAACACAGATAAGAGGCTGAACTTCTTTAATAGCGCGTGCAAACTCAAAAAATAAAGTACCCCGAGCATCCTCAAATCCTAATCGTTTCCCCGCATAAGAGAACGCTTGGCAAGGAAATCCCCCTGTTATTACATCAACCTTGCCTTGGTATGGCTTAAAATCTATCTTTGTCACATCGCCCTCAATAACATTCCAAAATGGACGATTATTTCTTAAAGTTTCACAGGCATTTTTATTAATTTCTGATAGCAAGATATTTTCCAGCCCCGCTTTTTCAAGTCCAAGTGCTAACCCGCCAGCGCCTGCAAACAGCTCAATTGAAGTGAGCTTTTTAATTGGAGCCTCATCTTCTTGTTCTACCCTATCTTTAAACATAAACCCTATTTTTTCAAATTGTAATAAATCAGTTGAACGATAGACACGATAATTGTTGATAGGGTGGCGTACCGGGACAAGTTTTCCAGATTTATCCCATCTCCTAAGTGTTTCCTTGGAAATCTCCAGTATGTCGGCAACTTCTGTGAGCGTGTAAACATCTTTCATAAAATAACCATGTGTAATGTTGTTGTCATGGTTATTATAGCTTTGATTAGGCGGTGAAACAAACCTATGACAAAATGTTATTTTTTGCGTAAATAATGATTATCATGGATAAAGAACAACAAAAAGAAATATTGGCTTTAGTTAAAGATTGGTTTCGCACAGTCATCCTGCCAAACCATATAATGAACACTAAAAAATTAGCTAATCCAGATAATTTTAACATCAACCCATTCCTTGTTCCTTATATTGCCGGCTTTCTGACGGGTGAATTAACGTCAGATTCAGTGGCAAAAGCTTTGTTATATCCGCGCATATTAGGGACATCAATTACTACGTCTTTTGGTCAAAACATGCAGAAGTTTATTTCTGATGTTTTAAAGAACAGCTTTGGTTCAATGGTTGCAGGAATCGATATTGAGTTTATTGATGCAATTGATGGCAGACGTAAATATTGCCAAGCGAAACTAGGGCCAAATACCATCAATAAAGATGACGTTGTAACCATACATAATCACTTTAAAGCCGCTAAAAACTTAGGTAGAACCAATAATGTCGCTGTTCAGCACGGAGATTTAGTTGTCGGTGTCATTTATGGAGAACAAGGAGAAGAAAGTAATCATTATCAGAAATTGAGAGACGAATACGATTACCCATTATATATTGGTCAGGAATTTTGGCATCGTTTAACGGGTGCTCCTGGTTTTTATCAAGATTTAAGATTAGCTATAGCTGAGGTGGCGGTTGAAGCAAGAGGATCAGAAATTATTGGGGATGTAATAAATACCCTTGCAAAGACCGATACAGTAAAAAATTTAACGGGCAAATGATTTATCCCAATCAATGAGGTCAGATTGAATTTATTTGACCCCATTGATTCTTTAGGCCGGAAACACCACCCAAGCATATCGTGATATGGCTTTCCGGCATTATTTACGACAGTAGAAAAAAACCAAAGGGTCAGGTCTTGTAATCAAACATGTCCAGCTAGATTTAGAAGGTTAATAAAATCTGATAAAACCGCTACTTAGATTTTTTATCAAAATTGTATCTTATAAACTATACTTCAGTTTCTTTAATTTCAAAAACCGAGGGGAGTAGGTCTTGCAAAACTACATGCATCCACCAGGATGCTGATGTATGATTGTGATTTACCCCATTGCAAAGCAATGCCTCTTGGGTTCTCACTCTTAAATATGAAACGCAAAGTTTGATAACCCTGATATTCCGATAATTTTAAGTAAAACCACAAACTCGATCGCGCAGAATCTAAAGGGTGGCGCACCCCGCTACTTGTATACTCAACGTTTTCAAAACCGGCTTAATTATTTATATCGGAATTTAAGCATCCAACACGACACCATCAAAACTACTTATCTGTGTATGTTCCGCTTGTGGATCCGGTGTGCTATGCCTGGTTAGCCATAACGTTTTAAATCCTGCGGCTTTGGCGGCATCCAGTTCTTCTTTAATATCCGATAAAAACAATAGCTGATTGGCAGGTATGCCTATTTGTCGGGCTATTTTGTGGTAGGATTCCTGGTCTTTTTTACCGCCGATACGGGTATCAAAGTAGCCGGAAAATAGCGGTGTTAAGTCGCCGTATTCGGTATGGGTAAATAATAATTTTTGCGCGTGTACGGAACCGGATGAATAGATATATAAATCCAGTCCTTTGGCTTTCCATGCTTTAAGGTGAGCGGCGGCATCCTTGTAAATATGGCCTTTAAAAGCGCCCTCTTGATAGCCTGCTTCCCATAGCAAACCTTGCAAGGATTTTAACGGTGTCACTTTTTTATCTTCATCTATCCACTGAAGTAACTGTGTGATTAATTGCTCGGTATCAAGTTCTGCACGGGCTTCTTTGCAGGATTGTTCCAGTACGGTTTTAACCTGCGGTTCTGCTGCATTAAGGCGAACATAAGCAGCCAGATTTGCCCGTGCGTAAGGAAACAAGACGTCTTTAACAAAGGCCAGTGATGAGGTGGTGCCTTCAATATCGGTGACGATGGCTTTAATCATTAGAGTTCGGCAACATAATGGTCTAAGGTTGGAAACGTTTTGGCAATTTCGCTGCCGGTAAAATTAGCGACCCAGCCATCGGGCGTGGTAAACAGGCGTATACAGGTAAACCCAGGATTTTCACCCATATCAAACCAGTGCGTGGTGTTGGCCGGTACGCTGATTAAATCACCTTGTTCACATAATACGGCATAGACTTTATCGGCAACATGTAAATAAAACAGTCCACGGCCTTCGACAAAAAAGCGTACTTCAAAATCATCGTGACTGTGTTCGGCCAAAAATTTTTGCCTAAAGGTGGCTTTTTCAGGATTATCCGGGGTTAATTTCATCACATCAACGGATTGAAAATTGCACTGATGCTTTAGTTTGTCGATGGAGCTTGCGTAAGCGTCAATTACTGATGACTGATCGGCATCCGTTGCCAAGGTAAACGTGGCTTCCCAACGCTCAAACTGAACGCCTATACTTTTCAACTGTTGTTGGATGGCGGTAAAATCGGTGTATTGTTCACCGTATTCGGGTTGATTGTCCGGGTAAATAGTTAATGCGCTCATTGTTTTTTGACTCCATGCAGTCGTAATTCACAATCAAATAAAAAGTCCAACGCCTCAAGATGACGCAGGGTTTCCTGTATCGAACCGCCCCAAGTATAGAGTCCATGTCCGGCAATAATATAGGCGCAGCAGGTGGCGTTGTTATTGAGATACTGATCAACCACTTCCGCCAAACGGGGAATATTTTGGTCATTAGCAAAAATCGGCACTACAACTTGAGCTTCATGTGTCGTAGTACCCCGCAGTGCTTTTAATAGCTCATAATTTTCCAGAACGATTTCAGATTTAAAAATTCTTGATATCAGCGTAGCATTAAGCGAATGCGGGTGCAATATCGATTGAATATCTGGAAAACGCTTGTACAATGCCGTATGCAGTACCGTTTCTGCGGACGGTTTTTTACCATCCAACGCATTGGCTTCGGTATCAATCAGCATGATATCATCTAATTTTAATCGGCCTTTATGTTTTCCGGAAACGGTAATCGCAATAGTGCCATTAGCCAGTCGCGAGGAAAAATTGCCGCTGGTTGCAGGAACCCAGCCTTTACTGTCAATAAAACGTCCGGCATCAATCAATTGCTGCGCAGCGGTAAAAAAAGCGTCGTTATCATTCATTAGGTTGATTTTCAGTTAAATAGTCTTATAGTTGCACAACAAAAACACTAATCAAACAGGTATCTTATGCAGCATTTTCGTCTTTCTTTTATTGTTACAGCCATTTGTTTGGCTATAGCCGTTTATTGGGGTGGAATAATGGGCGCGTTTATCGCCCTTATTCTGGGAGTTCTTGAGGTGAGTTTATCATTTGATAACGCCGTTGTGAATGCATCCATCTTAAAGCGCATGGATGCGCGTTGGCAACAGTACTTTTTAACGTGGGGGATTTTAATTGCCGTATTTGGTATGCGCTTGCTATTTCCTATTTTAATCGTTGCAGTCGCTACCGGTATAGATTTTTATGGCGTAGCCAATATGGCGCTGCATGATCCCAATACTTATTCGCAACATTTAAACGAATCGCACGTACAAATTGCCGCTTTCGGCGGGATGTTTTTGTTGATGGTATTTTTCTCGTTCATCTTTGATGAAGGCCGTGAATTGCATTGGCTGGGCTACCTGGAAAAAAAATTGGCGTCATTCGGAAAACTTGAATCAATTGAAATTATTCTGGCCTTAGGTCTGTTGTTGATTAGCCAGAACTGGCTTCCAGAGGCGATCCGTTTAGATGCCTTGGTTGCCGGTGTAGCAGGCGTAATTTTATTTGTTATCGTGGACAGTTTGTCCACTTTATTTGAAGATGAAGAAGAAGGCGAAGAAGTCTCGGAAATCATTAAAAAAGGCAGCGTTATGAGCTTTTTATATCTTGAAGTCTTGGATGCCTCGTTTTCATTTGATGGCGTTATCGGTGCCTTTGCGATTACCCAAGATGTAATCATTATTATGCTGGGTTTGGCGATAGGCGCGATGTTTGTCAGAAGTTTGACCGTGTATCTGGTGCGTAAGGGCACCCTGGATGAATATGTATTTTTAGAGCACGGCGCTCATTATGCCATTGGTTCGCTGGCGGGTATTATGCTGGTCAGCATGACCCATCATATTTCTGAAATAATCACTGGCTCGGTGGGTGCTGTGTTGATTGGATTGTCGGTATTATCATCCATCATCTATAAAAGAAAGCATGTAGATTATTAAAGGGGCTCAATGACGCATTTCCAAAGGGCGCTTGGGAATGCGTTTAGGTAACTGACAAAAAATACCCCTTGCAAACATTGCCACCACTAGCCTGTAAAATTCAATATGTTCACTGAAATTCCCACGACAAACATTGCTCATGCCATTCAGCTCGCAGTTGCGCCGGTCTTTTTACTTACCGGCGTTGCCAGTATTTTGTCAGTATTAACAAACCGTTTGGCACGAATCATTGACCGCTCCCGTTTTTTGCACGGCAAACTTTTGTCCACCCAGCAGGAAAATCAAGACCAGGGGATTCATGACGAATTGGCTATACTGACAAAAAGGATGCGCTTTATCAATCGGGCGATTGCGTTATGTACAGCCTGTGTTCTCTTAATCTGTTCTGTGATTGCCGTCCTTTTTCTTGATTCGTTTATTAGCATTAACATGTCAACTCCGATCGCCTCGTTGTTTATCGCCGCTATGTTAAGCTTAATTTTGGCCTTGATTTTCTTCATTAGCGAGATTTATCTGGCTACCGCTAATGTGCGTGGCGGGCCATAACAGTCAATCATTTTAGATTCAGTTTTTAACCATCACACCCAGTCCCACACTATTCTAAAATTAAAGCCGCGCTGACATTAGTGACTATAATGCCGATCAGAAAATACAAAATCATGACTGCGCGGTTATTGGTACAGACAGCGGCGGTGTTATAATTTGGAAGTTTACGGATGCGTACTATATTAAGTGTCCTTTTATCTTAAGTGCCGCAACTGACGTATTTTAGATAAAACCCATTATCAGGAAAAAAATTGCAGAAAAAAAGTTTCGTTTTAATTTTTACACTATTTGCCATAACGGGGTGTTCTGTGAACCATCAAGAAACAAGCACGGAAGTAGAAAACAAAGTCAAACAACTGCTGGCCAGCATGTCGCTTGAAGAAAAAGTAGGACAAATGACACAGATTGACTTCATTGCTGTTGCCGTTCCGGAAGAGCAACATGCCGAGAATCCCGTTGATCTGGCAAAGCTGGAAGATGCCATTTTAAAACACCATGTGGGCTCCATTCTTAACACGCCGTATACGCCAAATAACAAAGCACAATCCGTTGAGACCTGGCAAAAAATACTGGAAACAGTGCAAGCTGTGGCAGCAAAAACCCGTTTAAAAATTCCGGTAATTTACGGAATTGATGCCATTCATGGTGCCACTTATACCAAAAACTCGGTGTTGTTTCCGCAAGCCATTAGCATGGCGGCTACTTTTAACCCTGACTTAAGCTTTAAGGAAGGCGAAATTACTGCGCGTGAGCTACGGGTTTCCGGGCTGCAATGGAATTTTTCTCCGGTGATGGATATTGGCCGCCAACCACTTTGGCCACGCTTATGGGAAACTTATGGTGAAGATGTTCATCTGGCGACCATTTTGGGTACGTCTTTTATAAAAGGTCATCAAGGCGATGATTTTTCTGCGCAAAATAAAGCCCTGACCTGCTTGAAGCATTATGTGGGTTACGGTTTCCCCATTAACGGCAAAGACCGGACACCGGCCTGGATTGGCGAAAGAATGCTTCGTGAATATTTCCTGCCCACGTTTGAAGCCGGAATTAAAGCCGGATCGCCAACGATTATGGTGAACTCCGCTGAAGTTGACGGTATTCCGGGACACGCAAATTATCATTATCTCACCACGATTTTACGCGATGAACTGGGTTTTACCGGCTTTACCGTTTCTGACTGGGCAGATATTCAGCGCCTTTATACGCGCGATAAATTGGCTGCTTCGGAAAAAGAAGCCGTTAAAATTGCGGTGATGGCAGGCATTGATATGAGCATGGTGCCGTTTGATTTTTCATTTTATAACCTGTTGATTGAACTGGTTAAATCGGGAGAAGTGCCACTATCCCGAATAGATGAAGCCGTATCCCGAATTCTTGGCGTAAAATTTAAGGCAGGATTATTTGAACCCAACGCACCGGTTTTACCAGAAGAAAAATCAGTCCAACGGGCTGAGGATGTCGAGGTTAACCGTCAGGCAGCCAGGGAATCCATTATTCTTGCTAAAAATACCAACAACACGCTGCCACTAAAAAAAGAATCTAGTGTTCTAGTGACCGGCCCTACCGCAAATTTATTAAGTGTAATGAATGGCGGTTGGACAATCACCTGGCAGGGCGATGATGAAAGTTTATATCCTCAGGACAAATTAACGGTTTTGGAAGCCATCCAAAAAAAGTCCACCGGCAACGTCACTTTTGTGGGAGGAAATTCATTTAATGACCCCATTGATATTCAAAAAGCCGTTGAAGAGGCTAAAAACCACGACACAATAGTGCTGTGTTTGGGCGAAAAACCTTATACAGAAACGGTGGGGAATATTGGCTCATTGGAGCTGGATCAAGCTCAAATTAATCTTGCCAAGGCCATGATAGCAACAGGAAAACCGGTTATTCTGGTTACCTTGGGTGGTCGTCCACGGATTATTACTGCCATTGCCGAACAGGTTTCCGGGGTAGTTTTAGGCTTTTTACCGGGTATGGAGGGCGGTAGTGCCATTGCCGATATTTTATACGGTGACTATAATCCCGATGGCAAACTGCCTGTTACCTATCCCAGAGAGACCAACGGCATTACGCCTTATGATTACAAACCCATCGAATCGTTTGAGCAGAATACCTATAACCCGCTATATCCGTTTGGTCATGGTTTAAGTTATACGACTTTTCAAACCAGCGGCTTACATCTGGAAAAAGACAAAATCAACAACGGTGAAAGTATCAATATTACCGTGACGGTTAAAAATACCGGATCGTTAACAGGTAAGGAAACGGTTTTGCTTTATGTAAACGATGTGGCCGCTTCAGTCACCCGACCCAACAAACAATTAAAAGCATTCAAAAAAATAGAACTCAATCCGGGCCAAACAGAAAATTTAAGCTTCACCTTAACGCCTCACGACTTGTCATTTATTGGTGTTGATCTTAAGCGAATTGTTGAACCGGGCGATTTTAAAGTGATGGTCGGTAATGAAACGGCTAATTTCTCAGTCACAAAATAAGACAAGGTTTACATGGACAAGGTAACTGACGCAAAAATGTCACCGGATAATTTACCGAAGAATTACGATAAAAATCCTTATTTTGGCTCCTTAACCCTGTTAACATCGCTGTTTTTTATCTGGGGCTTTATAACCTGCTTAAATGACATTCTGATTCCGCATTTAAAATCAGTATTTACTTTAAGCTACACGCAAGCTATGTTGGTTCAATTTTGCTTTTTTACCGCTTATTTTGTGGTGTCCGTTCCCAGCGGTTATCTGGTTGAAAAAATCAATTACAAAGGCGGAATCATTGCCGGATTATCAATAGCCAGCCTAGGCTGTTTATTGTTTTATCCGGCGGCAGGCAGGCATTCCTATCCCTTGTTTTTAGCCGCATTTTTTGTTTTGGCCTCCGGAATTACTTTATTACAAGTTGCCGCCAATCCCTACGTGACTATTTTAGGAAAACCGGAAACCGCCTCAAGTCGATTAACCCTAACTCAGGCCTTTAATTCTCTGGGTACGACTATTGCCCCTTACTTTGGCGCTTTATTGATTCTTTCAACGGCAGTTAAAAGTACGGAAGCAATCAACTTACTGAATGCTGATCAGTTGTCGGCTTATCAAGCGGCACAAGCAGCAGCCGTACAAAATCC
The DNA here is from genome assembly GCA_903839795.1 of uncultured Methylococcaceae bacterium. Classification (GTDB taxonomy): domain Bacteria; phylum Pseudomonadota; class Gammaproteobacteria; order Methylococcales; family Methylomonadaceae; genus Methylobacter_C. Next base: position 10,140 of record CAIMDR010000073.1, read on the forward strand.
TTATTTGTTTCTGGCTGCGGTTTTATTTTGTGTAGCGATTGTTTTTGCAATCATCAAATTACCTGAAATTAAAGCGATTGAACCATCGACTGTCGATACGGCAAAGCACGCTTTCGATGATTTACATGACAGTGCTTGGGGCTATAAACATCTGGTGTTGGGCGCCATTGCCATTTTTGTTTATGTCGGCGGTGAAGTTTGCATTGGCAGTTTTTTAATTAACTTTCTGGGCGAATCTACCATTGCAGGCTTAGCCGAACAGGAAGCCGGCAAGTATGTTTCGTTTTACTGGGGCGGCGCTATGCTTGGGCGATTTGTCGGCGCGGCAGTCATGCAAAAAATTCAACCGGGTAAAGCACTGGTATTTAATGCGCTAACAGCGGCTACATTGGTTTTAATAACCATCATGGGCAACGGTTCTTTAGCGGTATGGGCGATTCTTTCAGTTGGCCTGTTTAACTCCATCATGTTTCCAACCATCTTTTCATTGGCAGTTACCGGCTTGGGGAAGCACACAGGACAAGGTTCGGGGATTTTATGCGCAGCAATAGTCGGTGGCGCTATTCTACCGGTTGTGCAAGGTTTTTTTGCCGATAGGATAGGCATTCAAAGCGCTTTTTTTATCCCCGTTCTTTGTTATGGTTACATTGCTTTTTACGGGTGGAAGGGGTACTTGGTAGTATTAAAATAAGCCTTTTAAACCGCCGCCCAAATCTTTTTTCCATTTCGTGCCCCCGTCGTGTACTCGTCAATCAAGCGGATCAGGTTCTAACGATTACTCTTTAAACTGCGATGCATCGTCATTGCGTTTGGCTGAACTGTATTTTTAATTGTTCGTTTTCATAATATTCCTGAGAATAATTAATTACCCTCAAGACATTTGGAATCAAAATTATTTTTGCCTTATTTCAGACTCAAGCCGCATCCATATTGGGTGGGCACATCAGGTTCACACTTTTCATTTGCTTACTGATTTGTACCTCCGCAGCCGAAATTTCGTTTTTTTCAGGAACAACTACTTCGCCCAAAATAGGGATTTTTCAAGATTACCTTTAATTGACCAGTGTATGACCGCGCTGACGCATACAGGTTTTGAATGCGCGTTTAAAGTCTTCGTTGGCTTGATAACCTTCCCACAATCCAGCGGGAATAGCCAAAAGCGCACCACCTGCGGCACCTGTTGCAGCACTACCCGCTATAGCGCCAACCGCTGCACCACCCGCTGCACCAGTAACAGCACCGACACCTACGCCCATACCGATTTCTTTTGTTATATCCGATGCTTGATCTGCCAGAGCCTTACACTCTACCGTGTCGCGCTGAACGGTTTCTGGATGTTTATCCATGCGAGGATCGACAATAGGCCGCCAGCCACTTACCGATGCACATCCAGTAGCTAATACAGAAAGCACCAATATTGCTGATAAGTTATATTTTTTCATATTTTTCTTCAAAAAAGGGCATAGTCGCTTGATTTAGCTATTAAGGCAAAGGAATTAGTCGAATGAGAAGTGTACAGTATTACTCTGTTTACGGTTTGAATTAACGTTACTTGAAATGACTACCGCTGCAAACAACGTCGATGAAATAACGAATTCCCCTGAAATAAAGCCAATTAGGCCTAATACAAATACAGCGCCTATAAAAATATCTTTGTAAAAATCGTTCATGAGTAAGTCCTCGTATAAAAATGAAAAGTTTTTTAAATTGCAGCTCAACTCTAGTGCTGAGGATATATTCCTTATTTTATAATTTAATTCATAATCTATCTTTTCAAATACTTAATCGAGTTTTTTGTTCCATTTCTATAGATTTTCAGATAAATAACTTCGATGCTAACAGATACCATCCCTTCAAGGGATGTTATCTGTATGATTTTACAACAACGTGAATGGAAATTTAATTTCTGAAAGACTATACCTAAACTCTAAATTAAAATTTTAAAACAGGTATTCTATTTCGGCCGAGCATCTTAGTCGACGCTGATAGCGTCGGAAAGCACGTCTTACGATAGGGTAAAGACGATCAAACCCCACCCTATTTTCTAAGCCTGATTCTTTTTGCTTGGTATTCAACATAACAAAAAGATGTTGTGCTTGATTTATCAAAAGTTCATTATTCATTTCCAATCACCAGTAAATTACTACTTCTTTTATTATTTAGTTTAAAGCCAGCCTTACGCTTAAGTTTACGACTGCGTATAGTTTATATAAACAAGATGAGAGGAAACCTATAGATTTGATTAAGATTAGATAAAGATAGAAATAAATTTAAAATAATTTACGTCGATGTTTTTTTCGTAAATATTTAGGCATCCTTCATAGAAGCCCAAAAGTAGTTGACACTTTTTATCACAAAAATGATGATGATCTATGTCGGGGTTAGTCGCTAGACGCAACCCGACACAGCTACTTCGATTTGTCGGGTTACGCTGTCGCTAACCCGCGATGGGTGTTGCAAAAAGTACAACTATTCGTAATTATTCACATCCCCCCCTTTTTTTCAAAGAGAGGGACTGAATACTTACAGATATTCAAGGTGGTACACTGCAAACCAATGGTTGTCTCTTCCTGATTGACTACTGTCGGCCATTTTTAGGAGTTGCCGTAAGACATCTTTTCGTAGACTATTTTTTATAAAGTAACTGACACAGTTCAATTGCTTTTTCTTTTGCTAAATCCATTTTTTCTTCAAATTCTTCTCCTTCTAAAGTTTGTGGCATATCAACTCCTATAATATCAAATATTTCATGAAAATTTTGACTTCCTAATTGTTCTTCA
>CAIMDR010000074.1 GCA_903839795.1 uncultured Methylococcaceae bacterium
AGGCAACCAAATCTCCAGAACAAAAAGCTGCCGAGACAACAGCTCGTGAGCAGGAGTCAGCTAAACAAGCTGAAGTGAAAAGAGCGCAAGAAATACAAGAAATGGCTTCCATACCAGCAATTACTGCTTCTGGTATTGCCGTAGCCTATAATGAAAACACAGTTGCCGCTGACCAGCAATTCAAGGGCAAAAAATTCAAAGTGTCTGGTGTAATTGTTGACATCAGCACCGATTTCATGGGTGACCCATATGTCACACTTCGTGGTGGAGTGAATCAATTCATGGAGCCTCAGTTTGGTTTCGAAAAGTCGGATGCAGCACAACTTGCAAACCTTAAAAAAGGTTCAAAGGTCACACTTATCTGCATTGGCAAAGGAGATGTGGCAAAAACACCTATGTCGGGTTCTTGTTCACTGCTTTGAGATAAAAAAACCTAACGAATAAGCTTTGTAGGGTGGGCAAACGACTCTATTGTTTGCCCACCCTACGTCTAGCGGTAACCCGCATAAGCCGGAACGCAACAGTAGTTCCGCAGAATAATAACGGATCGCCTAACAGCATCCGCCCTACACGGGAAAACTTTGTTTTTGAGTGTATTCCATTGAAAAAAAGGCGAAATTGACCGCGTGATTGACTCTCCCCCACTCCCTATACCTTTTCCATTACTTTGAGTATTTTTGTCAGGTAGCTTGCCATGTCCAACTCACTTAATCCTCCATCCGACGACGTTTTTCAACACTTTATATCCACATCGCTGGACACGCTTCTGGCAGAACACCAAACCGTTAATCCAGAAGAAAAGGTTCTGGCGCTGTTTCACCGTTGTGTGGCAGAGGTTCCCGCTTACCGCCAATTTCTGGAAGCACGCGGCGTAAAGCCTAAAGAGATCAACACTTTCAAGGCATTTCGGGAATTGCCGCTAATGGGCAAGGCCGATTACATGCAGGCTTATCCGCTACCTGAGCGTTGTCTGGGCGGTAGTCTTAAAGGATCAGACAGGGTGGCGGTGTCTTCCGGTTCCACAGGTCAGCCGACTTTTTGGCCGCGTTCTGCCTTACATGAAATTGACGTGGCAGTGCGTTTCGAGCAGGTATTTTACGACAATTTCCGCGCTTATGAACGCAATACGTTGGCGGTAATTTGCTTCGCGTTGGGCAATTGGGTGGGCGGTTTGTTTACCACATCCTGCTGCTGGCATTTGGCACGCAAAGGCTACCCGCTGATGGTGGCGACACCAGGCAACAACAAGGCGGAAATCTTTCGGGTGGTGCGCGAGCTGTCGCCTCATTTTGAGCAAACGGTGTTATTGGGTTATCCGCCTTTCATCAAAGACGTGATTGATGCAGGTGCTGCGGAAGGTATCAATTGGGCTAGCTATAATCCCAAACTGGTTTTTGCGGGCGAGGTATTTAGCGAGGAATGGCGTAATTTGATGGGGCAACGCATCGGTTCGGTGTCACCCTGTTATGATTCTGCTTCACTCTACGGCACGGCTGACGGTGGTGTTCTGGGTAACGAAACCCCGTTCAGTATTGCCATTCGCCGCTGGTTGGCTAACCATCCCGAGGCGGCTCGTACTTTGTTTGGCGAATCCCGGTTACCGACTCTGGTGCAATACGATCCGGCCAGCCGCTTCTTTGAAATACACGAAGGTACGCTGGTGGTTTCCGGTCAAAACAGTGTGCCCTTGGTGCGCTATCACATTGCTGACAAAGGCGGTGTGCTGAGTTTTGATGAGATGTGGGATTTTCTAAGAAAGCAGGGCGTGCAGTCTCTCGGTGAACTGGGTTTACACAAAGGATTTCAACCGCGCAATTTGCCGTTTGTCTACGTGTTCGGTCGGGCGGATTTTACGGTATCTTATTACGGCGCAAACATTTATCCGGAGAACGTGACTGTCGGTTTGGAACAACCGGAAATAACGCTTTGGGTGACAGGAAAATTTGTTCTGGAAATACAAGAAAGTGAAGACGGCGATAAACATCTGCACATTGCAGTGGAGCTATTGCCTGGTATTATACCTGACCTTGCGATAGCGCCCATAATAGCCGCATCGATTCGAGCTCAGTTATTACGATTAAATAGCGAATTTGCCAACTACACGCCAGCAGAGCGGCAATTACCCAAAATTACTCTGCGTATTTTTGCAGACCCTGACTATTTTCCAGCTGGTGTAAAACACCGGTACACCCGAAAATAAGCTGATAAAAGCACAGGAGTCAGGCAAAAAAAACGGTGGGCAAAAATCTGCCCACCGCCTTGACATACTTTCCTGCGAGAGAAATTTACAGCGTCTTATAAAGAACCAATGCTTTATTTAATTCGTCAGCTGACTTTTTAACATCGCCAAATTTGGATTGTATTTGGGCTTGAATAACGCTGGCGTTAGCTTGTTTTACAACGGCTTCATTGCCGGTAATATGCTCAGAAGATAAACGCGCTGATTTTAAATGCAATATGGCAGCAGAAAAATCACTTTTATTGACTTCTGCCAAAGCTTGTTCAACATGCGTAATAGTTTCACTGATGCTTACATCTGGACTAATAGCCGCTTCTTCCGCGAAAGCTGTAGCACTGATAGCGCCTAAAGAAATCGCCATAAGGAAGGTGAACGCTGTTTTTTTAATGAAATTCATAATATTTAAAAAGCCTTTAATTGAGAGTACCGGAGAGGGTCCGGAATAAAAACATGAGAAGCTTATGCTTCCCAACGCCTATCATATAGGATTAATCAATCCCTCATACGACTGTTTTCAAATATAAAGAAGTACCATAAATAAAGCAGGGTTGAATAACACTGCTTTACTGGCCGCGTCGAGTCAAGCACAGTTGTTACATTTGAATAGCGAATATGCCAACTACATGCCAGAAGAACGGCAATTGCCTCAAATTAGCCTGCATAATTTTGCAGACCCTGACTATTTTACGTCCGGTGTAAAACACCGGTATACCCGAAAATGAGCAGATAAAAGCATAAGAGTCGGGCAAAAAAAGTGGGAGAAAATCTGCCCACCGCATTGACGTGCTTTTCTACGAAAAAAATTTACAGCGTCTTATAAAGAACCAATGCTTTATTTAATTCGTCAACTGACTTTTGAACATCGCCAAAAAATTTGGATTGTATTTCGGCTTGAATAACGCAGGCTTCAGCTTGTTTTACAACAGCTTTATTGCCAGTAATACGGTCAGAAGATAAACGCGCTAATTTTAAATGCAATGCGGCAGCAGAAAAATCACTTTTATTGACTTCTGCCAAGGCTTGTTCAACATACGTAATAGTTTCACTGACACTTACATCTCGACTTTTAGCCGCTTCTTCCGCGAAAGCAGTAGCACTGATAGCGTCTAAATAAATCGCCATAAGGAAAGTGAGTGCTGTTTTTTTAATTATATTCATAATATTTAAAAAGCATTTAATTGAGAGCATCTAAGAAGGTTCGGAATAAAAACATGAGAAGCTTATGCTTCCCAAGTCTATAATAATAGTTGAATAACGCTACTTTGCCCGGCGATATTCGCAAAAAATAATCACCCTCGCTATCGCTCCCAAACTGTTATAGCGATTAACACGGGTGTGAGAAATGCAAATTAGGCTTACAATGCAGGTTTTAGCGACTACCTAAAACACACCATGAAAAAAATCCTGCTTTCACTCTTGGCTATCTTTCTGATTATCGAAGAATGGCTTTGGGATAGCCTCACCGCATGGGGACATTTGCTGATTAGCAGGTTAAAGCTGGAAGCATTCGAACAATGGCTCAGTCAAACCTCGCCGACACTGGCACTGGTAGCATTCAGTATTCCATTAATGATTGTCACACCGATCAATTTAGCGGCATTCAGCTTGCTTGCACACGGTTTTATTGCGCAAGGTATACTCCTTGAAGTAGTAGCAAAACTCTTGGGCACCTTGTTGGTCGCCCGGGTATTTGCCTTAACCAAGCCTCAACTGTTGACCTTTACGTGGCTGCGGATTACTTACACGACTATCACCGGTTGGTTGCAATGGGCGCATCAGAAAGTCACTGAAACCGCAGTTTATCGCTGGTCTAAAAGCTTAAAAGCGGAAGCTAAAATTCGCCTTGCGGACTGGTTCAACTAACCGTCAAGCTTGCTATACAGACTAAAAATCCAAAACATTAGGTCGGCTTAGAGGTTTTAGAATTTATTTAAACCCATTTTTCCGGGTTAATTTTTGCGTAACAGCGACAAGCATAGACAACGTTTAAATAGCCCGCTAGTCCTGTTAGGTAACTCGCAATAAATAACACCCGCCAAGTTTCGCAATATTACTGTTTAGCTAAGTAGTAGGGTGCGCATCGCGCACCAAAACCATACCAGAGAAAGAACCCTAATACGCTACAGGTAGAAAAAACAATAGATTATGGTGCAAATAAAACCGCTTAGTGGATGCGGTTTTAGGTGCGCGATGCGCCCCCTACCACTATAAATTGGGGACTTATTATTACGAGTTGCCTTATGTTACGTGCAATCAATGATCACCACGACTGATGTTGTGTTGATGCTCCATACCTTCGGTTAAATTATAACCTTCGTCATTGAATAGATCGTCAGTAAAAAACAAACGCATATCTATAATCCAAGCAATTTTTTTTAGCTTATTGTTTTCTATAATAATGGTTGAAAGCTTATGATTGTTGTCAATAATTTGCTCAACAATTGTTTTGGGGTTGGTAGGATCTTCTTTTAGCGCACCAGACACAATACGCTGAGCGGATTCCATTGTAAGCAATGGCTGCGGAATAGGTGACTCAGCATTATTATCATTTTTAAGTGCCAGCGCATCAAAATAACCAATATCATAGCCAAGCTTAAATGTCAGAACCATAATGAGCGCACCTCCCATAACAGAGAGGCCAATTTTTAATCGCCTTCTAACGCGAGGATTTGATAGTCTTTTTATAATAACGCGAATTTTCATTTTTATTTTTATGGCAGTTCCATGGCTTTATTTGCCATTATTTAACAGTTAAGTCGTAATTATTCAGTCCCCCTCTTTGACAAAGAGGGGTTAGGGGAGATTTTATTAGATAAATCCCCCTCAGTCCCCCTTTTTCAAAGGGGGAGGTGAGTACTTACGTTAAGTCTGTGTTGTTGTATCAATCAAAATTTGGGGGCTTTGAGTTAATCATATTCATAATGGTAGCCCAGGCAAAGAGGATTATGCAAATTCTCAAATTAGAAATAATCGATTCCATCAGATTGTAAGATCTCCCATTGTGTATTAATTAATAAAAGTCAGGTATCTGATGGTTATGTTATTATTAAATAACTGTAACCATCAAGAAAATAAGTTGTTATGACTATGCAGAAAGGTTTCTTATATTTTGGGTAAGATCGTTATTATTGACTTTGAAACCACGGGCTTATCACCACGACTTGGCGACAGAGCCACTGAAGTAGGCGCGGTTATTATTGATGGCCATAAAATTATAGATAAATACCAGAGCCTGATGAATGCGGGTATCGCAATCCCTGGCTTCATTCAACAGCTAACCGGCATAACGAACACCATGCTCCGTCAAGCACCGACCTGTCAAAAAGTCATGCAGGAGCTTGCTGACTTTATCGGTGATATGCCTCTTGCCGCGCACAATGCTTCTTTTGACACCCTGTTTCTGGATGCTGAATGGGAGCGTATTGGTTATCAACGACGCCAACCGTTTACTTGCTCTCTATTGTTGGCGCGTCGTCTTTACCCGCATTTCCCCGATCACAAACTTGGGACGTTGGTCCGCCATTTAAAACTACCGACTACCGGCACCTACCATCGTGCTCTGGCGGATGCAGAGATGACAGCCAGCCTGCTAATGAACATTAAAAAGGATCTTCAGCAACAGTATAACTTGTCATCTGTGCCTCATGAACTGCTGTGCCTTCTGCAAAAAACACCCAAAGCAGGAATAGCCAACGTCATTAAAAAGGCACGCCTAAAATTAGATTTATAACTATAACTTACCAGTAAGCCGTTCCATTAACCTAAAAACGTATTTAAGCCACAATTGTCAGTCGTGCGTAACATCATGTATTATCAGCACTTATCTATGTAAATCTGTGGCTAAATGAGGTTTTTAGGATTAATAGTTAGCGTCAACCCTTGATGATGCAGCATGGTTAACAGACACCAAGATCACCCTATGAATAATATACCAGATAAAAACAGTGACATTATTTGCCACTGTAGCGGAACCACTGAAGGAAAAATTAAGGAACTGCTTGCTAGTGGCGGTCATGATTTGGATAGCCTGTCAAGAAAGACAGGTGTCTGTTCAGGGTGTGGCGCTTGTGAAGATTTAGTTCAGCAATTACTGGCCGACTATAGCTGATTGTGGTCGCTGTCAATCAATCAGGAGCTGTTTATACGAAAAGCCACTGGCACGTGGGTGACCGCCACCGCCATACGCCTTGGCAATTTCTGAGACATCGAAATTATCGATAGACCGCAGTGAATAAAACCACAGTTTTGTCTGACCGTCATAACAATAAATCGCACCAAAGGTGCCTGATTCAGTGGCTAATTTATGCCCTAATTCCGAGGCATACTTCGCGTTTGCATTGCAGGCCAAGCCGGTATGTTCATTTAACGTGATGACATGTTTATGCTTTTGTAACTCCGCGACATCCGCATTAAAAACGGTGATCAGATCACGACCGCGTGCTACCAATTCGTTTACTGATGCTTCGTTTAGCGAACGAGACAGCGACTCCAAATCGTTGGGTACTAAGCCCCATAACGCAGCACAGTAGGGCTTGGTAGTCTCGAACACAAAGCGCCATAAGTCACGATCCTGGATAAGCAACAATCCCAATGGCCGCGTCTCTGGCGAATGAAAATAATCCCACGCCAAAATACACCCAGAGCGATTCATATCAAAGTGTGCAAAATCAAGCCCCGCCAAATCGTCTTGCGCGGTTTTGTGATGGTCTATAACGACCAACTTCTTTGCTTTTGAATGCATATCAAGCAGCACATTGCGCTTGTAGCTAAAATCCAGAATATAAACTATTTTACCCGTAACATCAGGCGGAGCTTCACCATAGCTTACCGGCAAGTAGTGCGCCTTATCAGCAAACTTTACCCAAGCTGCGTAGGCGGCACCCAGTCCATCCTGACAGTTTGCGTGATACAAGATTAATATTTTTTTCATTATTAAATAAAAAATGACCGTGGAATTTTTAAAGCATCCTGAACAAGCACGGCACATTCACTATCAAGTCATTGAACAATCAAGCTTATTTATATCCCGTTATTAGGTAAGTATTAAAGCCTCCTCGCTATGCTCTCCCCCTTTGAAGAATGGGG
>CAIMDR010000075.1 GCA_903839795.1 uncultured Methylococcaceae bacterium
GATTTAATTAGATAAATCCCCCTCAATCCCCCTTTTTCAAAGGGGGAGGTGAATAATTATACTGAGCGGCCTTATCAGACTGCGTGGTAAATCGGCAAGACACTGCACCCGGCATGGGCGGCTTGATTGCCCAGCTATAATGCAGCTCTTTTCCTCGTGGCGCATGACCCCAAGACAAAGAAAACTCGCCTTTTGCAGTGGCTTGACTAAACAACATTGAATAGGCGTCGGGAACTGTTTCTGCTTTAACTATGATGATAAAAGCACCGCAAGCCTCCACATCGCGTGCGTTTACCCAAGGTGATTCCAGAACGTTATTGTCAATAAACAAAGTAGGTTCGGGGCGAGCATAAAGCAACACATTGCCACCCGTCCAAGAATCTGAAATTACGATGGCTAACGGCTCTTTTTGTTGCGCTGACCAAATTTCAGTCACTTTGTTGGCTAATGCTTCACCTGGAAAGTTTAACCTCGCCGCACTACCCACGATATTGGGATAAATTAAGGCAACCGCAAAGAAAAAAATCAAAATGATCGCTTGCGTTATCCATGCCAAGCCACTGACCACTTTTAAAAGTTGCGTGTCATCCAGTTGCTTATAAAAACATTTTGTTAGCAAAATACCCGAAGGCAGAAAAAAAGCGGTCACCCAATTACTGTTTAATGGACTTGCCGATAACAGCGGCACCATCATGGCCAAAATCAGTGGGGTTAACAAAACAACCAGCAAAAAGCGGAAATCATGGTTTGATTCAGACAAGTCGATCTCAGGAATCGTCTTAACCTTAATAGTGCCTTTCTTGATAAAGAACCATACTCCCAGCAGCAGCGGTAACGCAAAGACCAAGCGAACCATGACATTGGCAACAAAACCGATAAGAATGCCCAGTCTACTGTCTGATTCTGCCAATTTATCATGGATATAAGTAAACGGAATCCAGTTATTATCAACCAGCCAGAGCACATGAGGCGAAATGACCAGTATAAAAATAACGCTACTGACGAGCAAACCCCAAATAATACGCGTGTCTGACCATAAGCGTTGCCAGATTATCACTACAAAAAAACCGGCTATTATCAATATAGCACTGTATTTGGTCAACATCGCCAAGCCACAAACAAGACCCAGCCACAGCCAATTTGAAATTGACTTGGGACACCGGAGTGCGCTGTAAAAATAATATAAGGCCGCCGCCGTGAACGGCAAAGAAACGGTATTGTGATTAAACGCAAACGCCCTGGAATTGTGATACGCAATTAACGAAGTGATCAGTACGGCGACAATCGCCTGCTTTTTTGGCAGTATTTGTTTTGCCAGCAACCAAACATAAAACAGCGCCAGCACCGAACAGCCTTGTGCAGCAAAGGCCGTCAATCCAACTGAAGGCCCGCCGAACAGGGCGTTTAAGGCATGCAGTAATGCGGAGGGCAGCGGGGGATGCTTGTAATAACCCCATTGCCAGCTTTGCGACCAAACCACTTGCTCAATACTATCCAACTCTGAGGATAACAGCAGCAGTGCTGAAAGCAGTGTCCAGGACATTAAATAAACCGCCAAAAAAGCAAACAAGCCAAGCTCATCTTTATCCATCGCTATCAAGGCGAACTTATTCTTAATTAACTTAATAAAGTCGATCATGGTGATATTATTTTTTAATGGTTGGGTTGGGAGAAATGGAGATTTTTTATAATAATACCATAGGTTCAGGCCCACTAAGCGAGTCCTGACGCATAACCCTATCACTCAGAAAAAATCTATCCAGCCTATAGTATTACTCCAACTGAAAAAACCTTGCAAAAAATACGAGAACACTATTTTTTAGCTTTAAATATGCTTAAAACATAGGGAAACAAGATATTTTTAATAC
>CAIMDR010000076.1 GCA_903839795.1 uncultured Methylococcaceae bacterium
TCGTGTCTTCGTGGTGAAATAATATCTTGAATATCTTTAAGTTGATTTGTATGAGGTTAGCGACAGCGTGGGAACGATAGGGTGGCGGTTATTTTTTGCGAGTTGCCTAACGCAATATACCCCGCCGCACATTACTTAAAAAACTAATCATGTCAGCTAATTGTTTACTGTCACTTTGTAGTTCTTTCATTTTCTCTATGGCGTCTTCCAGGCGTAAATTCATTTTATAGATTATTTTGTAGGCATTTCTGATTAATCTAATATCTTCAGCGGATATTTCATTGCGTTCCATGCCGACTGAATTTATGCCATGCGGCCTTGTGGGCTTGCCGCCAACCATAATAAAAGGCGGAATATCCTGGGTAATCGCACTGCCCATAGCGGCAAAGCTGTATTGCCCTATCTGGGTAAACTGATGCACCAAGGTAAATCCACCCAGAATGGCATGATCATGTAGATGGACATGGCCTGCCAAGGACGCGCCATTAGCCATAATCACATGATCGCCAATCAGGCAATCATGAGCCACATGGGTATAAGCCATAAACAGATTATCGTTGCCTATCTTGGTAACGCAGTGATCTTGTTGGGTTCCCCTATGCATAGAGGTAAACTCTCGAATGGTATTTCTATCACCGATTTCAAGTCGCGTTACCTCAGACGCATATTTTTTATCTTGCGGGTCTTCGCCAATTGAAGTGAATTGATAGATACGATTATCCTTCCCAATAGAAGTAGGCCCTTTAATAACAACATGAGGACCTATGACCGTACCGGCATCAATTTTTACATCAGCACCTATGACAGAAAAAGCACCGACTGACACAGTGTCGGCCAGTTCAGCATGACTATCAATTATGGCTGTTGGATTAATCAAAACTAATCTACCACCGCAGCACATCTGATTTCGGCACTGGCGACAAATTCACCGTCAACTTCCGCGCGACATTCAAATGCCCAGATATTACGCTTGCTTTTAACGAACTTTGCTTCCAACATTAATTGATCTCCAGGTACAACCGGCCGTTTAAACTTGGCTTTGTCTATACCCACCAAATAATAGATCATGCCTTCCAATTCATCGCCCGCTGTTTCTGAGGCCAATAGCCCCGTTGCTTGCGCCAAGGCTTCCAAAATCAAAACACCTGGCATGATGGGTTTTTGTGGAAAATGACCTTGAAAAAAAGGTTCGTTATAAGTAACGTTTTTAACGCCTAAGAGCCTAATACCCGGCTCGCACTCAATCACCTTGTCAACCAATAAAAACGGGTATCGATGTGGCAAGAATGCTTGTATTTGTAAAATATCTAACGTAATAGACATGATTTAGAGTGCTTTATCCAGAGTGAGGTGAGTGAGTATTCTTAAATAATAGTAGCTCACTTACTCAGGCATTGTTGACAATTTTTTCTGAACTTGGGCAGTAATATCAAACTGATCTTTAGCATAAATAACACCGTCAGTCAGTAACAAGTCATATTCATCTACTTTAGCTATTTCACGAACCGCTTCAACGATACGACGTTGTAATTTACCCAATTCTTCATTACGGCTGGCATTAAAGTCTTCACTGAATTCTTGCTGAGATCTTTTTGCGTCCCTTTTTTTATTGTTAATATCTTTTTCAAGATTGGCTTTTTCAGAATCACTCATTATAGAAGCATCCTTAGTCAGCTTTTCTTCCATCGTTTGGATTTCTTTTTGTTGAGCGACTAATTGCTTATCCCGTGGTGAAAATTTTTGTTCCAGGCGTTTTTTAGCTTTTTCAGCTTGTGGCGCTTTTTCAAGAACAGAGGGTATATTTACAAAGCCAATTTTTAAATCAGCAAAACTGACATTTGCAACAAACAATAAGCTTAAAAATAAAGCAATTTTCGTTTTCATTATTAAATCGATCTCAGGTTATAGTTAAAATTAAAGTTAAAAGTTGGGTATAAAAATTTTATCCGTTGAATTATAGGGGATAAGCCTGTTAATCCAAAATATCTTCTTAGAAGTTTTGGCCAAAATTGAATTGAAAGAACTGGGTTTGATCTTTTTGAGTAATCACATTGCTGGTAGTGACGCCATTATTAGGATTATATTGGTCATAAGAATAGTTCCCTTTATTCAAAGGATACGCAGCACTAACGGATAAAGCGCCGAATGGCGATAACCACTCTCCTGAAAGTCCGGCGGAATATTTCATATTATTAAGTGTAAAGGTATCGTTTAATGATCCAACATCAAAAAAGGTTCCCAATCTGACCGATTTTGTCTCTGTCATAAAAGGCACTGGAAAAAACAACTCGGCATTACCAATAATTTTAGCGGAACCACCGAGGGGATATCCATTAGAATCTCTTGGCCCCAGCGTATTATTTTTAAAGCCGCGTACCGAACCGGTTCCACCCATAAAATAATTATCAAAGAACGGTAGCGCCTGCGTACTTCCATAACCCCCGCCATAACCCACTTCGCCGTTCAATTTAAAAGTAAAGTCTTTTGCCAACGGAAAATAACGTTGCTGCCGATATCCGACTTTATAATAATCCAGATCACTGCCCGGAATCATTACAACAGCAGACAAGCGTTGCTGAGCACCTTTATTGGGGAACATAGCTCGGTTAAAGGTATCATGAACCCAACTGATGCCCTGACTAAAAGTCAAAAACGAGCTACCTTGGTCAGCAATAAACTGATTGATTTGATAAGACGAGTAAGCAGAGGTTGACAAGTTGGTATGCTTTACATCCGTATCAAAACGTATCTGGTCAAATTCATTCAAGGGGATGCCAAAGTTAATACCGGCATTGGCAATGTTGGTATTATAGTTGGCAATGTTGATCTGCCCGGCATTTCGTTTGGTATAGCCCAAATTATAACCTTGGCTAACCCCATCAGTCGTGAAATAGGGATTAAAAAAACCAAATTGATAACTGGTCATATAAGAACTATTGTTAAAGGCAACATTAACCCGTTTACCTGAACCAAAAACGTTATCCTGGGCAATGTTGGCATTTAATACTATACCCTGAACCTGAGAGAAACCCACGCCCGCTGACAAATTACCCGAGGGTTTTTCGACCACTTTATAATTAACATCAATCTGGTCAGCCGTACCCACAACCGGCGGTGTTTCTACCGTCACGGTTTCAAAATAACCCAACCGTTCGAGACGTGTTTTTGAGCGTTCAATTTTAGAACTCGATGCCCAACTGGCTTCCATTTGTCGCATTTCCCGACGCAACACTTCGTCACGGGTTTTAGTATTACCGCTCATATTAATTCGATGTACATAAACACGCTTACCCGGATCAACAACAAACGTCATATCGACTGTTTTTTGAGCTTCGTTTATTTCAGGCACCATATTAACGTTTGCAAAGGCATAGCCTTCGTCACCCAGACGATCCTGAATGGCTTTTGAGGTTTCAGTGGCACTTTTTCTGGAAAATATCTCTGTGGGCCCTACGCTAACCAGCTTAATGAGCTCCTCAGGCGCTACCACCAAATTACCTGACAACTTTACTTTGGACAGCTTATAAACCTCACCCTCTTTAACATTGATAGTGACATAGATATCTTTTTTATCCGGGGTAATAGCCACTTGAGTCGACTCAACTGAAAAGTTGATATAACCCCGATCCAGATAATAAGACCGCAGGGTCTCCAAGTCAGCCGATAATTTTTGCTTGGAATACTGATCGTCTTTAGTATAAAACGACAACAAATTGGACGTATTGAGTTCAAACTTGCTTAACAGGGTTTTATCATCAAAAACAGTATTACCCACAATATTAATCTGCTTGATTTTGGTAACCCGGCCCTCGGAAATTTTAATATGAATGCCCACACGATTCCGGGTCAAGTTAGACACGTCTGTTTTAATCTTTAAGCCATATTTACCATGACTAAGATATTGACGTGTTAACTCTTGCTCCACCTTGTCCAGTACTTGCCGGTCAAATATCTTGCCTTCAGCCAGACCAATTTTATCCAAAGCCTTGGTCAGATCATCTTTGCTGAGATCTTTATTGCCTTCAAAAATTATTTTTGCAATGGAAGGGCGCTCCACCACATTAACAATCAAGGTTGAGCCGTCTCTTTCCAGTGATACGTCTTTAAAAAAGCCTGTTTTAAACAAGGCCTTGATGGCTGGAGAAACATTATCCAAAGAAAACTTTTCACCGACATTAACCGGGAGATAGTTATAAACAGTACCCAAAGAAATGCGCTGCAAGCCTTTGACCTGAATATCCTTAACAACGAATTCTTCGTCGCCCTTAACTCCATTCGACACAAGCAGGCCCAGCAATAACAAGCAAGAAAAAGTATTTGATTTCATGTAGGGGCTAAAAATAAAACATCAGGGTCTAAATAGTTAAAAATTGCAGAATTATAACACAGTAAATATTAAACCAGCTTAAGCTCTGTGCACAGGAAAATTAAGAACCTCATTAATGGTTGCACTATTTGACAACAGCATCAGCAACCGGTCAAGACCGATGGCCATACCGGAGCATTCCGGTAACCCGGCTTCCAGCGCTGAAACAAGATGCTTATCTTTAACGGTAACAGGGCGTTTTTTTTGCTGCCTAATCGCGATTTCTTCATCAAATCGCCTGTCCTGCTCTTTCGCATCGGTCAATTCATAATAGCCATTGCCTAGCTCAATGCCATTTATAAAAACTTCGACACGATCTGTAACGTGTGAATTATCTTTATTAAGGCGGGCTAACGACGATTGACAGGCGGGATAACCATAAACCATACAGAGCGCATTTTCACCCAAGTGCGGTTGAACCTTGTGACTAAAAATAAAATCCAGCCATAAACCGTGATCAGATCCGCAAAGACTGACGGCCTCAGACACCTCATTAGCCTGTGCGTAAGCACAATAATCCTGAAGAGAAAACGCTAAAGGATTTAAGCCGGTATAGCGTTGAAATACGGTTTGATAACTCACCCGTTGCGTGGGCTTTAAAGCACGGTGACCGCTAAATAAAACCGCCATTAAGTCAGCGATTTCATTCATTAATTGCGGCAATGTAAAACCAACCCGATACCACTCCAAGAGGGTAAATTCAGGATTATGAAAACGTCCTGACTCACCATTACGAAAGGCTTTAGCTATTTGATAAATACAGCCGCTCCCCGCAGCAAGCAACCTTTTCATTGCAAACTCGGGTGATGTTTGCAGAAATAAAGTGCGCTGTAGTGGCGGCGCACAATAATCCGTGGTAAAAAAATCCAACTGCGGATCTGTTCCGCAGCTATTACCCAACAAGGGTGTTTCCACTTCAAGCACGGCTCTTGCTAAAAAAAACTGCCTGATGTCCGCAAAGACTTGCGCTCTTAAACGCAACAATTCTATAGGGCAGGTCGGCTGCCACTCAGTTGGCACTATTCTTTTACACGCGAGATATATTCACCGGTACGGGTATCGACCTTAATTATTTCGCCAGGCTGTACAAATAATGGCACCCTAACCACCGCACCTGTCTCCAAAGTAGCCGGTTTACCACCACCACCTGAAGTATCGCCACGCAAACCCGGATCAGTTTCAACAATAGCCAGCTCGACAAAATTGGGCGGTGATACCGCTAAAGGCGCGTCATTCCATAAAGTGACCGTGCAAGAATCCTGATCTTTAAGCCACTTGCTGGTCTCACCAATGACTTTTTCCTCACACTGATATTGCTCAAAAGTATCGGGCACCATAAAGTGTCTAAATTCGCCGTCGTTATAGAGATATTGCATGGCAACATCAACGACATCGGCGCCTTCAAGAGAGTCGCCTGATTTAAACGTTCTTTCAATCACCCGACCTGTTTTAAGATTTCTGATTTTTACCCGATTAAAAGCTTGGCCCTTACCAGGCTTTACAAATTCATTTTCTATAATTGCACAGGGGTCATTATCCAACATGACTTTTAAACCGGCTTTAAATTCATTAGTACTATAAATAGCCATTTTATCCTCAAGATGACAAACAATGTAAATCAGAACCATTATAATAGAGCCAACAATCGATAGAAACTTTAAATAACTACTTTCATGCCTGAACACCTTAGCGAGACCCTGCACTTTACCAAAAACTGGCAACAACAATTAGCCGAAGCCTTCAATAATATTGAAGGCTTATGCCATTATTTACACTTGTCGCTTAATGATTTACCTGTTTCAGTGGCGGCAGCCAAAAGCTTCCCGTTACGCGTCCCCTTAAGCTTTGCTGCCAGCATGCAAAAAGGTAATCCCGACGATCCTTTATTGCGGCAAGTCTTGCCGGTTAAAGATGAACTATTGGCCTACCCCGGCTATAGTAACGACCCGGTAGGTGATCTTCCCGCTGCCACTCAAACCGGTGTACTACACAAATATCATGGCCGGGTTTTATTTATCAACACCGGTAGTTGCGCCATTAACTGCCGCTATTGTTTCCGCCGCAACTTTCCTTATGCCGACCTTCAACTGGGCAAACAAGATGAACAGACCGGCATCCGTTATATTCAGGAAAACCCGGATATTACGGAAGTTATTTTAAGTGGCGGTGATCCCTTATTGCTGAGCGATGCCAGAATGGCAAAACTCTTTGTGCAGTTAAGCGCTATCAAGCATTTAAAACGCATCCGAATACACTCGCGACTACCCATCGTTCTGCCTGCCAGAATAACCGATGATTTGATTAACACTTTAACCCAATGCGGCAAACAAGTCGTCATAGTGGTTCACTGTAACCACGCCAACGAAATAAATCCCCGCGTCATTACGGCCTTTAATCGGCTTCGCAACAAAGGCATTACTTTGTTTAATCAGTCGGTATTATTAAAAGGCGTTAATGATAATGTAGCGGTATTATGCGAATTAAGTGAACAACTTTTCAGCCACGGCATTATCCCTTATTACCTGCATTTATTGGACAAAGCCACAGGGACAGGACATTTTGAAGTCCCTGAAACGGTGGCAACAGACCTTATCAAGCAGGTACAAGCCACACTGCCCGGCTATCTTGTACCCAAACTGGTTAAAGAACTGCCGGGGGCACAATCCAAACAAGCGATTCTATAAGGAACACTGACCATTTATATCCCCTCACCCCAGCCCTCTCCCGGTGGGAGAGGGAGCAAGATGCCTAAGTTATTTAATGCGCATTCCTAAGCATTTAAGACCTAAAGGTTCAAGTCAAAATTATTTTGACTTTGAACCTTTCGCCTTGATATTTTTAATCTCTTTTGCCAGATAACTGGTCGCCTTAACCGGCACAGAATCTATCGCCAGAATAGCGCCCAATTCAGTCATGGCTTTTTGGTAAACCTTACGCTTAAAATAGACCACATCATTAAGTGGCTCCCAATAATCAACCCAACGCCAGCTATCAAATTCAGGTTTGGCGCACTGATCAAAACGCACGGATGAATCCTGCGTCAACAACCGCAACATGTACCAGATTTGCTTTTGCCCTATGCATAAAGGCATGGAGCTCTTGCGAATATAGCGCTCTGGCAATTGATACCTTAACCAGTAACGGGTACGCCCAAGCACCTGTACATGCTGCTGTTGCAGTCCTGTTTCTTCCCACAATTCTCGATACATCGCTGCTTCAGGGTCTTCGTCGTCATTTATTCCGCCTTGCGGGAACTGCCATGCGTTCACGCCCATTCGCTTTGCCCAAAACACACGACCCTCGTCATTGCAAAGGATGATCCCGACATTGGGTCGGTATCCTTTAGAGTCTATCATTTTAAAACCTTGTATCTTTTGTCTGCCCTGTATCTAACTGCTAAAATTACACGAAAAGGTCAGGTTGTTTATAATAGCTCCATTGTTCCATAAAAAAACCCTAGATGCCAGAGTGCATAACCCTTTTAATTACTTGAGACAGGTTTAACGTGAGTTTAGCGATTTTTGATTTAGATAATACCTTGATAGCCGACGACAGCGATTACCTGTGGGGGCAGTTTCTTGTCGACCTGGGCGTTGTTGATAAAGAGCACTATGAAAGCGCCAACATCCGGTTCTATGATGAATACAAACAAGGCACCCTGGATATTGTTGAGTTCTTGCGTTTTTCACTGCAACCCTTGGCCAAAAACACCCCTGAACAACTGTATCAATGGCGGGCGCAATTTGTCCAAGATATCATCAAACCGATATTATTAAAACCCGCACAGGAACTGATCAACAAACATAGGGATCGGGGCGATACCTTGCTGGTTATTACCGCAACCAACCGTTTTGTGACCGAGCCAATCGTTGAACTATACGGCATTGAAAATTTACTGGCCACCACCCCTGAATTTATAGATGGAAAATATACCGGTGGTTTTAACGGCATCCCGTGTTTTCAAGAAGGTAAGGTAAAGTTACTGGAAGCATGGTTAAAAACCTCAACTGAAACCATGCAGGGCAGTTGGTTTTATAGCGATTCGCATAATGACCTGCCCTTGCTCAAATTAGTGGACAACCCGGTGGCCGTTGACCCGGATGATAAACTGACCGCTTATGCAAACGCTGCTGATTGGCCGATTATCAGCTTAAGACAAGGCCAATGCCCACATGAGCATTTTCATAAGTAATCGTGTACCCGGCATTTTTCAAAACGTTAAAAGCGGTTAAAGACTAAGCACAACGTAATTATTCACCTCCCCCTTTGAAAAAGGGGGATCGAGGGGGATTTATCTAATAAAATCTCCCCTAACCCCTCTTTTTCAAAGAGGGGGACTGAATACTTACAGCACAACAGCTTAGGATCGCGCATGAAATAACTTAACCATTTATACCCCCTCACCCCAACCCTCTCCCGGAGGGAGAGGGAGCAAGAGGCCTAAGTTGTTTCATGAGCATTTCTTGGCAGTTTATTTGCCCGCAAGAATAAGCGCTAAAAAA
>CAIMDR010000077.1 GCA_903839795.1 uncultured Methylococcaceae bacterium
AACATACAATTTTGGCTAATAATATGGTACAATCTTAGTCCGGTATTGAAAATTTTAAAATTAATTTATCAAAGGCGAAATGAATTACACACAAGACAGAGTTTCACAGTTTTATAACCAGGATCATAAAGATTTAATACAGGCCATTTTTCAACATAATTTACCCTTACCGGAAAGGGAATTGATTTTGTTTTGGCAGTTCGCACTCAATAACCGACTGTTTCGAGAAATTTCATCCCAAGTTTATATTAAGGCTTACCTGTCGGGAAGATCAGGCTTAACAAAAGACGACATTACCGCTTATATTAAAGATTCCGTAAGTCATAACAAGGCATTGACGTTAAAGTGGTCTGAAAGCACCATAAATACCTTATCATCAAAATACCTGAATATAATGACCAAGCTAAATTTCGTGGAAGGCAAACGGATAAAATCATTTAAACAGATTAGACCTACCGCAGAATCCCTGAGTATTTTTCTTTATTTTGCAAAATTATACGATTCCGGTAACAACAATATCTTAAGTAATACGCTGCTGCCCTTATCGTTTATGGTTACCGAAGACCTTAAAGACCGGCTCAAGAAGCTTTCGATGAAGGGTTTTTTTAATATGGACTTCAATGGCGTTGCCTTGAACATCGAACTTACACACAGTTATAAAGGAATATGCGATGTCTTATATCAGCAACCATAAACAGCAATTTGATGACCTTAAGTTTCAAATTGCCAATCAGGATCAACTGAGAAGACAGGCAAACGGCGGCAATAGTATCCTCTTTTCCTATCCGCCTCATGAAGAACAACTGTATATTACAAAAGCCCGGGCGCTTTATCAGGACACGGTTGAATTTATTGATGTCAGCAGATTGCTGGTACAGTTTATTGATGAAGAGGGCTGGGATTCGTTCAAAGCCTATTATCAATCGATGGCCTCATCTGTCCATAAGGTTTTTCATGATGAAGATGCCCAAGAACATGATTTACTCGATCAAATTATCTATGAAATAAAAGTCGCCTGTAAGAACAACAAAATACCGTTCTTAATCAGAACCGGCTGTCTTTACGGCACCGGTATAGAAAATGTAAATATCATGGAACATCGGACAGTCATGAATTTACCGCATCCCTTGGTTATTTTTTATCCATCACGCTTTGATGAAGACAACCTGTATTTTTTAAATTTTAAATTAGCATCGACCTACCGCTGTACTTTGGTGAAATAAGGATTATTAGTGACAAAAATATATGAAATATTAACGTTGGATCTTCAAGAAGACATCAAGAACGTGATTGACCTTGAAGACCGCTCGGAACTGGAAATTCAGCAGGAAATTGAGTCCTATATCGTAACCGAAGGCATTGGTCGTCACCTTTACGATTTTACTAATCAATACACCTCAAACATTAAAGAAACCGGCGTTTGGTTATCCGGTTTCTATGGCTCCGGTAAATCTTATTTCGGTAAAATGCTGGGTTACATCATAGCTAATCCGATGATTAACGGTACACCGGCAAGAGAGCGTTTTATACCACGCATTAAAGGTATAACGGATGAAAGTATGATTGAGCTTGCCATACGCAAACTGGATGCTACCAATAATAGAGTGGTCTTTTTAGATGTCGCCAAACAAAATACCGACCGTGGATTGGCCTTTACCTTATTTGCCAATCTATTAAAAAATCTGGGCTTTCGGGATGATATTTATGGCTACATGGAATTTGATCTTTACCTTGATGGTAAGTATGAAGATTTTAAAGCCCAAGCAAAAAAGCTCGAAGGCAAGGATTGGGACGAGCTAAAGAAAAGTAACCGGCAGGTCGCCAAAGTCATGCGTAGCGTCTTTGCCGCTATGGATTATAGCGAAGCCGATTACACCGATACCTACGCTGTCTACACAGCGGCTATCAGCGATTTTTCCGCCAGTAAATTTAAAGATGAGCTCGAAAAATACCTAACGTTTAAAAACGATGAGACGCTGGTATTTGTATTTGACGAAGCCAGCGAAGCCATCAGTCAAAATAAATTTACGCTACTTGACCTGGAAGGTATCAGCGAAGCGTTGTCCAGCATCAATCATAAAGTTTGGACTATTGCTATTGCCCAAGCAAAATTGGATGACGTTATCACTAATGCCCATGTTAATCGTAGCCAACTGACCAAAGTGACTGACCGCTTTAAAACAAAAATCCATCTGGAATCAACCGAAGTGGATGTTATTATCCGTAGCCGTTTGCTTCAGAAAAAAGAAACGTATTTCAATCAGCTGCTGGACTATTACCAGAAAAACGAAGGTCTTGTTTCGGATGCAACCAATTTAAAGTCCTCTTTTCCCACCAAAACGACCACCGCAGAGGAATTTGCCACTTATTATCCCTTTCATAAATATCAGTTTGATATTTTGCAAAATTTCCTGTTTAGTTCCAATGCGTTGGTGGCAACACAAATTGCTGCCCGTGGCATGATTATTACCACGTTTGATGTGCTCAGAAAGCAAATGCGTGAACAGGCGTTGTATGCGTTTACACCCGGTCATGCCATCTGTACTGAAGCCCAAACAGCCCCCCCGATTGGTCTGGTTAATAAATATGATACTGCCCGCAAGATTCTGGCGGAAAAAAGCTTGGGTGTAGCCGGCGATAAACTTCTTAAAACGCTGCATCTGCTTGCTGATTCTGAGGTCATTTCAGCGACAGTAGAAAATATTACCAAAAGTTACATCACTGATTTAACCACCTACTACGCTATTAAACCCAAGATTGAAGAAGCCTTAAATTTACTGGTTGAAGCTAAAGTGCTGTTGTTGGCTAACAATAATTACAAAATCACTTCAGACCTTGAAGGCAAGCTCCTTGAAGAAATGAAAGACTTTGATGTGGAGTTGTTCAGCAAAAAACGCTCGCTGATTAATTACCTTAAAGACTATAAAATTTTTACACCGGTGGCTACCTATACAGAAGGATCGGATACCTTTAAATTTAGTGTCTCGTCAGACCAGGATGATGAACTGTGCGGTGCTGGCAGTAAACAGCTGAAACTAACGGTTTACAGTCTTTTTAATATCAGTGAGAACAGGGAGGATCTTATTGAGCGGATCAAAATGGAGACGCAAACCAATAAAAATTTGATAACCCTGATACCTGACAGCAAAGATTTTTCCCGGATAGATAAGTTGATCGGAGAAATCAGCCGTTGCATCTACATGGAACAAAAATTCTCCAATGAAACCGATCCGGTCAAAAGGCAGATCATTAGGGATTTTGCCATCAGACGGGAAGAACAAGAAAAAAACCTGCGCCTTACTGTTGAGAATGCCTATAAAAATGCCACGTTGATTTATATGTTTGACGAGTATCTTCTTAATACGGATACCTTTAAAGGCACTATTAGCGACATCCAAAAAAAGCAAATCAAGAATATCTATACCAAAAGACTCGCCAATCAACTATCAGAAGCCTTGGTACCTAAAATTTTCAGCGCAAGAAAAGAAGAGCTCGGCAGTCTTTTTTCAGGCAATGATTTTAAATTTTTCGATTCCCATGGCAATTTTACCGGTGAACATCTAAAGATCATCGAAGAAATCAACGCAAAAATAAGCGCACGTTTTGTTGATGGCAGATCATTAGAAGCTGACCTTTCCGGCGATCCTTGGGGTTATTCTTATGGCACGATTGTGACAACCTTGGCGGCTCTTTTACGCGCCGGTCGACTCACTGTTAAGCACAATGGCGACACTTGGTTTTCGCATGATCAAAAAGCCGTTCATGAAGCTTTTACCAATGCCACCAAGTTTAAATCAGCCTCTTTTAAATCCATAACTGCAACCC
>CAIMDR010000078.1 GCA_903839795.1 uncultured Methylococcaceae bacterium
AATTGCCGGAAACGCCACCACTCGCTACGCTTGGGTGGTCTTATTCCGGCCTACGCCATTTTTTATCTACGCTGGTTTGAAGGTGATTAATGAGCGATTATCGATGTGTTTATATTCCCGGCGGAACTTATTTCTTTACCTTGGTCACTTACCGCCGACAACCTATTGTTGCAGTGATATTGCCGCGATTGGTGGCGACATAGCCTATCAATACGGTAAAAACAGCAACCTGACTGGCTTGTGTACACTTGACGCGCAAAGCGTACTGAGTGCTGCCAGCTTTGGCCAATCTGCACAAGAAATGTGGGCAACGATAAGCCTGGTTGGACTTGGATACGATTCAGGGCATCTTTATTAGGTAGTCCCTACAAAATCAATGCGTAATTATTCAGTCCCCCTCATTAACAAAGAGGGGTTAGGGGAGATTTTATTAGATAAATCCCCCTCAATCCCCCTTTTTCAAAGGGGGAGGTGAATACTTACATCAATGCAGGTGGTGATACTTATCGATTTTTGACATAGTGTAACGCTTGATTATTGAGGTATAGTGAAGCCTCTTAACCCCTCTTTGACAAGAGGGGTTAAGAGCAAGTTATTGAATAAATCTCCTTCAGATGCCCCTGGAAGTTAGTCGGGATTTGAAACTCCGACTGAAACGTTTCAATATTTCAGTGGCTTGAAAAACTTCAGTCACAGGGTTGTAAGCCTCGTTACGCTTCAGTGTATTGATTGATTCGACGCTTTGTTCGTAAATTAAAGTACCTCCGCCTATTGCTTTCTCCATGATAGCCGCGATGCCAAAGTCAGGATGTTGAATAGTATGAATTAATGTATTGATGTTATGCCTTTTTGTATGAATAATTTTGGATTCATCAAGAATGCAAATTAGCTGTTGTAAATCAATTAATTGAGTTTTCACAAGTTAGAGATATTAGAAAGGATTAAACTGAAAGGATCATCAATAAGGTTTAGATGAGCTTTGTCTTGGATGGGTGCTCCGTTGTTCAACTTAAATAGTGCCATTCAAAGTAGCAAGAATTCTAATCCTTTAGATATACATAAACTATTAGTATAAATACCTAGTCGCATCACATAAAATTAAACCGCCAGGTTCTACTTTACCGTTGGAACTTAATTAAAAGTGGGTGTCAGATGGCGGACCGATAATAAGAAACCTGCTTGGAAGTAAGCATTCACCTCCCCCTTTGAAAAAGGGGGATTGAGGGGGATTTATTTAACAAATCTCCCCTAACCCCTCTTTTTCTAAGAGGGGGACTGAATAATTACGCTTGGAAGCTCCTTGGAATTTGTAATTCAGACTGAAATATTTGAAGAGTTTAGTGCATTGAGAAACGTGAGTAACGGGGATATAACGTGAAACTTGTCCATCACTCAGGGTCGCAGGTGTGGCTGTATTTTTCCCCCAACTGCAATAACACAAACACCGCACCTGTGCCGCCATCCTTGGGCGATGCTGAACAAAATACCTGAACATTTTTATGTTGTCTTAACCATACGTTGAGGTTGTTTTTTAGTACGGGGTGGTTGTCCGTTGAGCGGTAACCTTTGCCGTGAACAATATGCACGCAGCGGCAACCGACTTGTACACAGTCATGTAAAAAATTTAGCAAATGATTTTTAGCGGCATTGCTGGTTAAGCCATGCAGATCAATTTCTGCATCCAGGCCAAAAAAACCGTTCCGTAATTTTTTTAAGACATTATTTTGCAAGCCTGGTGCAATAAAGCTTAAAGCATCTTGAAGTCCGACTTTTTCAATATCGGTTGCTGCCGAGTCCATTAAATGACCATTGACATCAATGACACCGGGTCTGGGATAAGGTTTGGGTTTATTGTCTTTATTTAACAGTACCTTGTCACTATTAATGGCGCGTACTTTTCCGATAGTGTGACGAAATAAATCCCGGTCTTCTGAAGTCAGTGTTTTTTTTGCCATGAAAGCTGATTTTGTTAGGGTTTGTTGCTAAGATGTTCGATTTTAAAGCTTATTACGCTTAAGAGCGAATGATTATGCATATTTTGGTTAGTAATGATGATGGGTACCTGGCAGAAGGTCTGATTGCATTAGCCAATGCCTTGCAAAAAGAAGCCGAAATATCGGTAGTTGCACCCGATAGAAACCGCAGCGCTGCCAGCAATTCTTTAACGTTGGAAATGCCGTTGCGTGCTTATACAACCGATAACGGTTTTATTAAAGTCGATGGTACACCGACCGATTGTGTGCATTTGGCGATAACCGGCTTTTTGGATAAAGAGCCTGACATGGTTTTTGCGGGTATTAATCATGGCTCAAATCTGGGAGATGACGTACTTTATTCCGGTACGGTTGCTGCGGCAACCGAGGGACGGTTTTTAGGCTTGCCTGCGCTTGCCATCTCACTGGTGGGCAGTAATCCGGTGCATTTTGATACCGCCGCTCAAGTGGCGGTGACACTATTAAAGCAATTGATTAAAAACCCGTTGCCACAAGATACCATTCTTAATGTCAACGTGCCGGACGTTGCGTTAAAAGACTTAAAAGGCTATCAGGCAACACGGCTGGGTCAACGGCACAAATCAGAACCCGTCATCAAAAGTAATGATCCCCGTGGACGCACTATTTTTTGGGTAGGGCCGCCGGGTGCAGAGCAGGATGCAGGGCCCGGGACTGATTTTTATGCCATTAATGCAGGCTATGTGTCGGTTACGCCCCTGCAAATCGATTTAACCTGGTATGACCGCATTGATGCATTAAAGGCATGGCTGCCCAATGAGGATGATTTATGACGCTAAGCTTGCAAGGCATAGGCATGACTTCTCTGCGTACCCGTGAGCGTATGATTAAACGTTTATCGGGGCAGGGCATCCATAATGAAAAAGTGCTGGAAATTATGCGAGATACCCCTCGGCATATTTTTATGGATGAAGCGTTGGCCAGCCGGGCTTATGAAGATACCGCGTTACCGATTGGTTACAATCAAACTATTTCCCAGCCTTATATCGTAGCAAAAATGACCGAACTGCTATTGAGGTCCTCTGACCATTTAGGTAAGGTTCTTGAAATAGGCACCGGCTGTGGCTACCAGACATCGATTCTGGCACAGTTGGTTGATCACGTCTATTCTATTGAAAGAATCTTGCCGCTACAGAAAAAAGCCAAAAGTAATTTATGGGATTTGAAGTTTAAAAATATCAGTTATTTATACAGTGACGGCAACTTGGGTTGGTCGGATTATGCGCCATTCGATGGAATTTTGGCGTCTGCTGCGGCCGCTGAAATTCCGCCAATTTTGTTAC
>CAIMDR010000079.1 GCA_903839795.1 uncultured Methylococcaceae bacterium
ACAGTTTGAGGTTAAGCCGTTCGTGGTGAGCCTGTCGAACCATGAGCGACTTAACCGCTCACCCTTCGACAGGCTCAGGACGAACGGTTAAGTCTCGACTATGTCCCGCGTTAAGTTGGTAGCCCCAAGCTCCAGCTTCGCGAGACTGGAAGCTGGAGCTTCCATATCTGCATTCCCAAGCTGGAGCTTGGGAATGAGTACAACCTTACCACGCGTTAAAAATCTGTTATTTCTCCCTAATATCCTGTGCAAACTGTTTGGTAGTCCGTGTAAATCACTTGGTATGCGGTGCAAATCGTTTGGTATGCGCGTACCAATGAATAAAATTTCGGCTTCAACTCATTGAAAAATTTAAATAATTAGCGTTTTCAAAATACAAGGGCCAATGTATTGGGATTTTATTGCGTGGTAACCCAATACAAGGGGCAATGTATTAGGTTTTATTACGTGGTAACCCAATACAAGGGGCAATGTATTGGGTTTTATTACGTGGTAACTCAATACAAGGGGCAATGTATTGGGTTTTATTGCGTGGTAACTCAATACAAGGGGCAATGTATTGGGTTTTATTGCGTGGTAACTCAATACAAGGGGCAATGTATTGGGTTTTATTGCGTGGTAACCCAATACAAGGGGCAATGTATTGGGTTTTATTGCGTGGTAACTCAATACAAGGGGCAATGTATCAGATTTTTTTACGTGGTCAGCGGTTTTCTGATCGAGTGGGAGCGACACCACCATCATGACTAACATTTCAAGTCGAGATGATGGCATCGTTCCTACGAAAAACACTGCAAACCTGATATTACCCAACCGCTTGTTGCGTTAACTTTAAATATTTTTGATATAACGAATCATGATCTTCGACATGATCAGGGTCTTTATCAATGCAATCGACCGGGCAAACTTCTACGCATTGGGGCAAGCCATGATGGCCAACGCACTCGGTACACAATTCAGGATCAATAATATAAATATCCTCGCCTTGTGATATGGCGGCATTGGGGCATTCCGGCTCACAAACGTCACAATTTATACATTCTTCATTAATAATAAGTGCCACAATAATTCCTAATTAAATTTCTCTATTAAACGCTGGTGAACCGCGTCCGGGACAAAGCAGGACACATCGCCCTTCAATTGCGCAATTTCTCTGATCATGGTCGAAGAGATAAATTCATATTGTTCCGCCGGTGTCAGAAACATGGTCTCCAGTTGTGGTGCAAGACGGCGATTCATTCCCGCCAACTGAAACTCATATTCAAAATCAGAGACCGCGCGCAGACCTCTTAAGATGACATTAGCACCCTGCTGCTTGGCACAATCAACCAGTAAATTATCAAAACCAATGACCCGTACATTGGTAAATTCCGTAGCCACTAACCGGATCAGTTCGACCCGTTCATCAAGAGAAAATAACGGTGTTTTACTCCGGTTGACGGCTACAGCAACAATAACCTGATGATATAGTTTTGATGCCCTGGCGATGATATCCAAGTGTCCATTGGTAATGGGATCAAAGGTACCCGGATAAATGGCGATAATTTGCATAGTGTATGGTTTTCAAAAAAAATAGGTGATTTTATACCAAGGCACAGGTTTAACATACTTAATTTAGGCATCCTTCATAAAAGCGCAAAAGTTGTTGATACTTCTTCATCATAAAAAACGTATTTGAGCCACAGATAAACACGGATTTACACAGATAAACAACGCGTTAGATCAATTCTTTTGATCACCCTTTTGGTAAGTTGTCAGTAAGGCGGAAATAAACCCTCCCAACGTAGCCCGTGGTGGCGTTTCCGGCATATCGAACAGAGCGCCGGAAACGCTTATTCTCACTTGCGCTCAAAAAGCCTTATTCCGGCCTACGCCTGTAATTGCAAACAGAAATGAAGGAGATCTAATTTTAGACATTAGAGTCGTCTTTTGACAGGGTAGGATCGCTTCGGTGTAGTTTATCCATGCAGGTATTCACTATCAAATCAAGCTGATTAAAATGACTTGACCCTAATAATATTTTGATTTTTTCTTGCGCGATATTCCAATAAATAACCGCTTCTGCCTGTTTGCTACGTCCTTCACCCGTTAAACTTAAAAGTCTCTGACGCGCGTCAGTTCCAAAACTATAAGTAATCCAACCTGCATCAACCAAGGGCCGAATATTTCGGGACAATGTTGA
The DNA here is from genome assembly GCA_903839795.1 of uncultured Methylococcaceae bacterium. Taxonomy (GTDB): domain Bacteria; phylum Pseudomonadota; class Gammaproteobacteria; order Methylococcales; family Methylomonadaceae; genus Methylobacter_C. Next base: position 2,183 of record CAIMDR010000079.1, read on the forward strand.
CTGTTCCAAACCCATACGTTGGGCAATATCACCTAATTTGGCCGGGCCATAGCCCAACACATGACAAAGCAAGGTGAACTGCGTGGTTTTTAAGCCCGCCTTAGAGAGTTCTGAATCGTAAATTCGGGTCAAAAGCCGGGTTAACTTACGCATTTTAAAATTGAGGCAATTCATTTTGCATCTGTCATTTATGATTTTGTTTAAATTATATCAAATAACTTGCAAAAGAATGTATATACATATAAATTTGTCGTTGTTGATTTTACAATTATATAATTACAAAAATGACACGCAACACTCAGGAGTTTTAACCATGTTTCAAGCCGTCATTTTTAAAAGCGATTCCTTTAATGTATAAAGATCACGAACAAGGACGGCTATCCGCGATAGTTGAAAGTTCCCTTGATGCCATTATCAGTTTCGATCTGGAAGGCAATATTCATAGTTGGAACCGGTCGGCAGCATTGATTTTCGGCTATTCTGCTGAAGAAGCTATCGGTCAAAAAGTCAGTGAATTGATTTTTCCTGAAGCATTAGCCAATGAAGATGACGACATCATGCGAAAAATCGTTAATGGCGAATGGGTTTCCCATTTTTCAACGGTTCGTAAAGATAAAAATGGATGTCTCATTGATGTTTCCGTGTCGGTTTCACCCATTCTAAATAATGACGGTAAAGTGATAGGCGCGGCCAAAACCTTGCGCGACATTACCGAACAAAAGAAAAGTGAACAGTTGTTTCGCCTCGCGGTTCAGGCCTCAAGCAATGCGATGATTTTAGTGGATCAATTGCAGAAAGTGATTCTGATTAATCCCAAAACAGAAGAGCTGTTGGGCTATACCCATGCAGAATTAATGGGCGCCAATATCAGTCAATTACTACCTGAACGTTATCGCGCAAAGCACCCGCAGTATGTTAACCAATATCAGGCAAAACCCGTTTTTCGTGAAATGAAAACCGGGCAAATTTTATATGCCTTACATAAGAATGGAACTGAAATTCCCGTTGAAATCAATTTAAACTCTATTGACACGGCCAGCGGAAATTTCACACTGGCTTCGATTGCTGATATTTCAGCTCGCCTCAAACTGGAATCCCATCTTAAGCAGACGCTGGCCAGCATGAAAATGGCGGTCGAAGCCTCGGGACTTGGGGTTTGGGTATTACATCTCGATAGCAACGAATTGCTATGGGATGAGCGCATGTTGGAAATATATGCGGCACCGGTCAGTCTTAATGAAACAAAACTTTACTATGATTTTTGGCGATCACGCGTTCACCCGGAAGATATTGAGCTTGCAGAAAATAAGCTTAAAGGACATCTTGCGGGAACGGATAAGTTTGATTTGGTTTTTCGCATCATACTTCCTGATGGTGAATGTCGTTATATTCAGGCGGGGGCAATACTTGAACTGAATGAGAATGGCGAACCGTTACAAATGGTCGGTATTAATCGCGACATTACCGACGTTAAAATGGCGCAAACCAATGCAATGCAAGCCAATGCCAAACTTGAAATGCAGGTTGAAGAAAGAACGGCCGAGTTGCAAAAAGTTAATTTAACGCTGAAGGAACAGGTAAGCTCTCGCACGCGGGCATTGACCAAGGCCATGACTCTTGCTGAACAGGCCAACCTTGCCAAGAGTGACTTTCTGGCCAATATGAGCCATGAAATCCGTACCCCGATGAATGCCATTATCGGCCTGACTGAACTGACCCTGGACACAGGCCTGACACCCAAACAACGCATTCATTTACGCAAGGTACATACCTCATCCAAGGCCTTGTTAACTATTCTGGACGAGATTTTGGATTATTCAAAAATAGAAGCCGGAAAGCTTAGTCTCGAACATGAGGAATTTACCTTGGAAGTGGTCATGAGGAACGTCAGTGATTTGTTCTCGGCCAAGATTACTGAAAAAAAACTGGAGCTGTTTCTTGAGATTGACACGGCGATCAATTTTAAATTGATCGGTGATGCGTTACGATTGGGGCAAGTGCTCAATAATCTGGTTGGCAATGCCATCAAATTTACCGGGCAGGGTGAGATTCACATTAAAGCCGAGCTTATCAACAAAGAAGGGCGCAACGTTTTCTTGCGTTTTGCTGTGCGAGATACCGGCATTGGTATGGATAAAATCCAGTCTGAACGGCTGTTTAAGGCCTTTATTCAGGCCGATACGTCTATTTCCAGAAAATACGGTGGCACCGGACTGGGCTTGACTATTTGTAAACGACTGGTTGAAATGATGAAGGGTGAGTTTTCAGTGTCCAGCGTTCCTGATCATGGCAGCACTTTTACCTTTACGGCGAGGTTCGGTTTGGGCTATACCTTGCCTAATTCCTATTCGGAGCATATCCACAAAGGTATGCGAATGCTGGTGGTGAATGACAATATAACCGCTATAAAAATCCTTGAAACCTATCTCAATGCCTGGCAGATTGAGTTTAGGGTAACCACCTCACCGACGGACGCATTGGAACTTGTTAATCAAGCGGATCAACAAGATCATCCCTATGAAGTGATACTGCTGGATGCGCAGCTACTTGAAAATGATAGACAAGAACTGATACGGACATTGGAAACCAATTTACTGATAGGCAATTTGCAGTATTCGCCACTCATTATATTGCTGGCCGCCAACGAAAAAGATTATCTGATAAAGGACATTAACGGGACAAAGTTTAAAGACATCTTAATCAAGCCCGTAACACCTTCTTTGCTGTTTAACAGTCTTATGCGGCTTAGGCATCCCAATCTGGTATGCAAGCTAAATGACCCTGAAAACACCCCTGACTTTTATGAATTAGCCGCGCCGATCCGGGGTGCCCATGTTCTTTTGGTAGAAGATAACGACATTAACCAAGAGGTTGCCGTAGATATTTTGAGAAAAATCGGGGTCGTTACGACCGTGGCCAATCATGGCAAAGAAGCCGTCGAATGGGTTAAAAAGCAACGCTTTGATGCGGTGTTAATGGATATACAAATGCCCTTTATGGACGGTCTTTCAGCGACAAGACTGATTCGTGAAATGCCGGCGTGTCAGGATTTACCTATTATCGCTTTAAGTGCTGCGGCCATGATGCATGATAAAGAAGCGAGTATGGCAGCCGGGATGAATGATCATATTTCCAAACCGATAGACAGGAAAAATTTGATTGTCACTTTAATTAAATGGATTCAAGAGCCGCCGAAAATGCTATCGAAGGTGAAAACTCAAGAAACAGAAAAAGCCAGTGTGCCCCTATTGAGTGGTTTTGATCTACAGGATGCCGTCAAGCGTCTTGGCGACAATTACCCGCTGCTGTCCAAACTATTACTGCGCTTTGCAACAGACTATGCAAGTTCACCGGCCCGGATTAAAGATTTGTTGGAAAACAACCAACGGGAGCAAGCGGCCGGCTTTTTGCATCTTATTAAAGGCGCTGCGGCAACCTTGGGCGCGACCCAGTTGGCCAAAGCTGCCTCACAACTGGAAAGCGAAATTATTTCCGGGGAGAGTCCGGCATCGCAAGGTATTTTTTGTCAATGTCTTGAGGATGCTATCGGGGTAATCAACAGTCAAATCCAGTTGACACCCAGGTTAAGGGTAGACAGGCAGACAGACCTGTCTGAATCTCATGCGAAAATGATTAGTCGAGATTTAGCTTGGTTAGCCGCCTGTTTAAGGCAACAAGAAATTCCGGACGACGACAGAATTGCTGAACTGCTATCCGATCTAAACGGTTATATTCCGGCGCAGTTAATTACGGATCTTGAGCTGGCGCTGCATAACTTTGATATCAAAGCAGCTGAGGATATTTTAAAAGCCATGAGCGAGGCGCATCAAAGTCGCACCGCTCAATCTTTCGGAGGCGTTGTTGCCCATAATGAATAATAAAGAACCACAATACTTGAAAACACTGCTTTTGGTTGATGATGAGCCAACCAATCTTCAGGCCATGAAGCAAATTCTGCAAAATGATTATCGCCTGCTGTTTGCCATGAATGCGGTTAATGCGATAGAGATTAGTAAGGAACAAATACCTGACATGATTCTCTTGGATGTCAGGTTGCCGGACATGACCGGTTTTGAACTGTGCGTCATGCTTAAGCAGAATTTACGTACCGCAAAGATTCCGGTCATTTTCGTCACCTCCCTGTCTGATTCTATTGATGAAACCTATGGCTTTGAAGTGGGTGCGGTTGATTATATAACCAGACCCGTTAATTCGGCTATTGTCAGGGCGCGAGTTGCTACTCACCTGTCGTTGATACACGTTAAGGAATTGCAGGATTCAAGGTTACAGATTATTCAAAGACTGGGGCGAGCCGCAGAGTTTAGGGATAACGAAACGGGTCTGCACGTCATCCGCATGAGTCACTATGCCAGGTTATTGGCGCTGGCTGCGGGATTTTCAGAACAGGCCGCAGAAAAACTATTGAATGCTGCGCCCATGCATGATGTTGGAAAAATCGGCATACCGGACAATATCTTGTTAAAACCCGGCCCCCTGGATGAACGAGAATGGGAGATCATGCGTCGGCATCCGGCCATTGGTGCAGCCATTATTGGAAGTCACGATTCAACATTAATTCAAATGGCCTACACGATTGCCCTAACCCATCATGAAAAATGGGACGGCACCGGTTATCCCAAGCAATTAAAAGGTGAAGAGATTCCCTTGGTCGGAAGAATTGTAGCGGTAGCAGATGTTTTTGATGCGTTGACCACTGTGCGACCCTATAAAAAAGCCTGGTCGGTAGAAGACGCGCTCGCCTATTTGCAAAAAGAAGTCGGCAAGCACTTTGATCCGGAACTGATACCGCTGTTTATAAAAATCATGCCCGCCGTGATGGAGGTCAAGGAGCGCTGGGGAGAAGAGAAAATAACGACTTCAAATCTGGAACAGCCGAGAAAAAAACGTGATTTAAAGGCACTGCTTGAGCAAAGCCATGCGGAACTGGAATCTTTTGCCTATATCGTTTCGCATGATCTTCAAGAGCCGTTACGCGGAATTAACAATTACACCCGGTTGTTGCAAGATACGGCCAAAGGCAAGTTGGATGAGCAGGAACTGGGGTGGCTAGATAGAGTGACGAGTTTGACGGAGCGGATGAGTAATCAGATTGCGGCGCTTTTGCAATATTCCCGTGCCGCCCAACAACCGCTGGCTATTGAAGCCGTCGATTTAAATGAACTGGTAGCCTGGGTGCTGGAACCCTTGGCACCGCTTATAGCAGAAACCGCTTGTAGCATTACCATACCCCGTTTATTGCCCACTGTTGACTGTGACCCGCTCAGGACGGCGGCAGTATTTGATAGTTTGATTACCAATGCGCTTAAATTCAACCAGTCAGAGGGTGATATCCGGGTTGAAATCGGTTATCTCGATGGCGAATCGCCAACTTTTTTTGTAAATGATAATGGTATTGGTATCCCGGACAAGTTTCATGATGTCATCTTCAACCTGTTTAGACGGCTGCACGGACGTAGTGAATATGGCGGAGGCATCGGCGCAGGGCTTACCATCAGCCGCAAACATATTGAGCGACAGGGCGGGAATCTTTGGTTAAAATCAACGCCGGATATCGGCACCACATTTTACTTTACCCTGAACATTGACCAAGAAGATACTGACAAAGACAAAGTTCATTTTAATTAAACTGGGGTAATTATTGACAGAAACGCTATTCGGTAGTTGCGTGATTTCCCAATACCGTAGGGGCAGAAAATAAGCTGCCCGCTGTTAAGACGCTTATTATCAGGGTTGAAAATTTTCTACCCCTACGGATGCGAAGCGTGACGGGGTTTGCAACCCCGTTACTCACGTTTTAGCTGCCTGAACTAAACAGCTAAACAAACCTAACGCAAATTTTTTGAATAACGGTAAGTACCAAACGTTTGGGGCGGGGTTGCAAACCCCGCCCCGCGTTGTGATTTCCAAAAACCGTAAGGGCAGAAGATTTTCTGCCCCGCCCCGCGTTCGTTAAGTGCCGGAAACTGCGTAGGCCGGAATAAGGCTTTTCGAGCGTAAGCGAGAATAAGCGTTTCCGG
>CAIMDR010000080.1 GCA_903839795.1 uncultured Methylococcaceae bacterium
AAAAAATTCCTGGAATTTTCGGGGTTTTCTTTTCAAAATCGGCTTTTTCGTTCAGACACCAATTAGACAATAACTATTACTGTGGCTTATAATAATTTAACTTAAACAAACTTACTTATAGAATCGTAAGTTAGCCTTTTTCTGGAATTAAGCAATGTCTACAATCGAAAATCTACATGGCACAACTAAAAAGCCGCATGGTTATCATTTAGCGCCTACCAGAATTAGAGCTAAAAGACTTTTAATGATCCAAGCGTTAAGAAAAAATAGTCTTTTTTCTGGTATATACAAAAGCAAACAATTCACAGTGGACGCAGCTTACAACGCATTTGCCGGAGTGACTTTCAATAAATAGTCTTTTTTAAGACTGTCAAATGGTTGTAAAAATAACAATCACGCTAGAAAACGCCCTAAAAAAAGGTGGTCAAGATAGCAATCTGTTTTGCCAATCATTCAAAGAATGGAAAACTGGAGACGAGTTCGGAAGTTACCATTTCGGCAAAGATTCGGCTTATGCAACACCGACCGTTGATGGTCAAAAATACGCACTTCTACATGTTCATTTAGTTCCTGTTTTTGATCAACTATCAACATGGAAAAAGATTTGGCGATTTAAAGGAAGAAAAACGAGTGACCGTGTGCTTGTTTACACTAAAAACAGCAATGGTGATTTTTTGTTGATTTTCATTTTATCCGAACCTGATGCGCATAAAATAGCTAGAATGGAAACCCAAAAACACAAAGCAATTATGGACGGTTTTGCTAATGTTGCTGCTGCTTTTTTGTTTGATGGTTCTGTTATAGCCTAACCTGTGAACTGTTGGAACTTTTACCCACTTTGCTAAATTCGACCAACGCACGGAATAACCTTTCGGGTTTTGACAAGTCGTGTTGGTCAACATCAGAATATCGAGAGATTTCTTCAATGCCCTTCGTGCATTTTAACGAGAAAATGTAGGGCACGAAAAGCATGTGCCTGACCTGGCTTTATTGATACGGTGTCATGATCGTAACCATTTGGTTTGTCAAGATATCAATAATCGTGTGCGTTTACCCCAAAAAACAGGTCTTTTATACGATAAATCCTGGCATTGGCCACCTGCCTATTTTAAGGACGGAATCAGCTGTATATCATTTCCAGAACTGATAATAAAAGAGGGAAATAACGCCATGAAAAATAAAACTCTAATGTCATGCACGCAAAGCCAGTCAGGATCAGCATGGCTTGTCAGTAGAGCTATCCGGTCTTTAGGCGGGGCTGATAATAGTATTTTATCAACGCTGGATTTCGCAGAAGAAAACAACAAATTTTTCGTATTGGGTTCATTGGTTTTGCTGGCTGGCTTTTCAGCCGCTTATGGTATGTATTTATTTTTGGGTAGTAGTTTGGCAAGTTATTTCGCATTGGCAGGTGTAGGTGTAACTGGTTTGACCAACGCGATGGAACAGGTGTTGTTAAGCCTGAGCTGGGGAGGAGCTATTATGTTAATTGATCGCGCTATTATTTTGTCATTGCGTTCTAAGGCACAGAACACTAAGGCGACTGCATTTTTTTGGTTTAGGATTGTTTTGTCCTTGTTTATTGCCGTTATAGTATCTGAACCCATTAAAATGAAAATATATGAGCAAGATATTAGCAATCAATTTAAAGTCAACCAACTTAAGGGGTTAAAGTCAACGCTGCAAAACCACACCCAGTTACAGCAAGAAATGAATGCGATGCTAGAGACTTGTGCGCTTGTTCGTCCTGGCGTTGATGTGCGTAAAATTTTGGCTCAGTTATTTGCAATTGAAGATTGCGCAAAAAGTGCATTTGAGGCAGAAAGTGTGGGTAGTTTAGATGAAAAGAAAAATGGTGCCAGATTAATAACGTGTGAAGCCAGCGGAGAAACCCTGCCAATTAGAGGACAAAGCTGTTCCTATACGCCCACTTGTATTGATAGTAACTTTTATCAGATTTTCTCTGATGACAATAGGGGTGAGTTTGTCGATAAATCAACGCAATGGCTTGCTTGCGAACAAAAACAGATCGCTGCCAATAACGCTTACGTCAAAGCCTGTGCATCATCGTTCGGTTATCTAAAAAAATGGTCGATCAGCCAAAAAGAACGCATGGATTATATGATTTCTGATGAGTTTAACCAGTATCGACAATGCAGTCTCCGTGTCGCCAGATATCAGGAACTCCAACGCGATGTGGATGAACTTAACCCAAAAACCTTTGCCAATAAATTGGCATTATTGACTGATGTGGCCTTAAACGGCTTTTGGAATTCACTGACTTTTATTGGTTTAACTTGTTTATTATGGATGTTGGAGTTGGGGGCTGTTTTTGCCAAATTTGTATTGCAAACGCCTTTGCATGATAAATTGCAATATGAGTTAGGCATCGCAAAATCGTCGGTGTATTCAACAATTACCGAGACTATAAGACAAGATTCCGTTTTAAAAGGCACAAAAATAGGTGACTTAGTGAATGAGACTATTTTGGCTCAAATGACGGCAATTCAACTTAAAGAAAGTGGTTTGCGGTTAACAGCAGCCAAGGCAAATGTAAGGGGGGCTATATTGTTGCCCGCCCTGAAATATCTCATATTGATCATGCTTGGTTATTTTCTTTACCAACAGCGTTCATCTTTGCCATGGAAATTAGTTTGGATGGAGACTTTACTGTAACAGGCGGAATTCGTAGTCAGGTTAGGCAGCCTCTTTTGGCTGCCCAACGGTCAACATTCAACGATCAACATCAGAATATCGAGAGATTTCTTCAATGCCCTTCGTACGTTTTAACGAGAAAATGTCGGGCACGAAAAGCATGTGCCCGACTTACTTGGCTCAGTCTTGCGGCGTTGCAGCTTGTTTTAACTCGCTCCCGGCTTTGCCTACAGCTCAAACAGCGGCCTTTTTTAGGGTATTAATTTTATACCCGCCTACAGCGGTCATTAAAAAAGTCAGGTAAAAAAATAGTTAGCTTATTCACTAATACATGGACTAAGATTGCACATGAACCACATTAAACCGGAGTAACAATAATGGCAACCGAAGCATTCACTATCAGAGCCGAAACAGACATCGTCCATCAACTGGATAGCCTGGCCGGATCACTGGACAGAT
>CAIMDR010000081.1 GCA_903839795.1 uncultured Methylococcaceae bacterium
ACTTCCACAACCAAAATCCCTTGCTCTGCCAAATAATCATTGGCATCAGCCAGAATGCGAAGCACAAGATCCAGGCCGCTAAGACCGCCTTTAAAACCCATGTCCGGTTCCGCACGAAACTCCTGCGGCAACTGCTCCCATTCTTCATGGCTTACATAAGGGGGATTACTGACGATAACATCGTACAAAACCGGGGGCAGTGCTTTAAACAAATCGGACTGATAAAGCGTCACCGCGTCGGCTAGCTGATGTTTTTCTACATTGATTTCAGCGACCGCCAAGGCATCAACTGACAAATCGACGGCATCAACCAAAGCCTCTTGAAAAGCATAAGCACAGGCGATGGCAATACAACCACTACCGGTACACAAATCCAGAATGCGTCCGACCTGATCCTCTTCTACCCAAGGTGAAAAACGTTGTTCGATTAATTCGGCAATCGGTGATCTGGGCACCAAGACTCTCGAATCAACATAAAACGACAGGCCGGCAAAAACAGCTTCATGTGTTAAATAGGCCGCCGGTATTCTTTCATTAATCCGTCTATCAATAATATCAATCACTGCCTGACGTTCGGTCATCGTTAGCACCGTGTCCAAATAAGCTTCAGACAGATTATAAGGCTGATAAACGGTATGCAAGACCAACGCCGCCGCTTCATCCAGCGCGGTAACAGTGCCGTGACCAAAACTGACCCCGGCTTGGGTAAACTGGCTGGCACCCCAGCGTATATAATCACGCAGAGTTGATAAGGTGGTTAAAACTTCAAAAGGCGTTGTTTGCATTATTTTACAAAGTAATCAGGAGTCACAGAGGATTAATTTAACAGGCAATTTTAAAGTAATTATTCAGTCCCCCTCTTTGAAAAAGAGGGGTAAAGGGGAGATTTGTTAAATAAATCCCCCTCAATCCCCCTTTTTCAAAGGGGGAGGTGAATAATTACACATACAGGCCAATAGAGGTAGGCCGGAATAAGGCTTTTCAAGCGTAAGCGAGAACAAGCGTTTCCGGCATACTGTACGAGCTGAAAAGCATTTATTCACCACGAAGACACGAAGGACACGAAGTTTTCTTTCTTCATAGCCTTCGTGATAATCATAATTTAAGATTTGTTAAACCAGGAAACGTCTAGGGTTACTTACCGGCTTCTTCCGTAAAAACCCCAAAATCCATAATGCGTTGATAACGCTGCTCAAGGACTTGATCGATATCTTGGCGTATTAACTCTTCCAAGTGACGATTCAAGGCTTCTTTTAAATTTAAGGCAATCATTTTAAAGTTTCTATGACCGCCCCCCAAAGGCTCTCTAACCACTTCATCCAGAAAACCCTGTTCACGGACACGGTCAGAGGTAATACCCATCGCTTCGGCGGCTAATTGTGACTTATCAGCACTTTTCCACAAAATAGATGCGCAACCTTCCGGTGAAATAACCGAATAAGTACTGTATTCCAGCATGATTAAACGGTCACCCACACCAATCGCCAACGCACCACCCGAACCCCCTTCACCGATAATGGTACAAATAATAGGCGTTTTTAGTTTAGCCATTTCAAACAGGTTTCTGGCAATGGCTTCACTTTGTCCACGTTCTTCTGCACCAATACCGGGATAAGCGCCAGGAGTATCGATTAAACAAATAACCGGAATTTTAAAACGCTCCGCCATTTTCATCACACGCAAGGCTTTGCGATAACCTTCGGGGCGTGGCATACCAAAGTTACGATAAATCTTTTCTTTGGTATCGCGGCCTTTTTGATGACCAATAACCATGACCGGTAACCCGTCAAGACGCGCCAATCCGCACACAATAGCAGGATCATCCGCATAAGCCCTGTCACCATGCAACTCGTGAAAATCAGTAAAAATATGCTCCACATAATCCAGCGTATAAGGTCGGCCTGGATGCCTGGATAGTTGAGAAATTTGCCAATCAGAAAGATTACTAAAAATAGATTCCGTCAACGCCTGACTTCTGTCCTCCAGTTGCTTAAGTGCATCGGAAATATTTATTTTATTATCGAACTCTACATTACGGAGTTCTTTTATTTTCGCTTCTAATTCAGCGATTGGTTGTTCAAAATCGAGAAATTTTAGGTCCATGGAAACATGATCAAAGCTGTGAGATTAAAAGGTATTTTATAGAAATCCAGCAATTAATTCTAAATTAATTCAGTATTTGCTAATCATCAACCACCGTTATACCCGTTTTTATAGTAAACTTGCCCCATCAGCCACATAAACAGAGCGACCTGTTTAAAGCAGAACAGCACAGATAAAGCGGTTCCTAAAAAGCCTTTAAGCCATTCGTGGCAAGCCTGTTCGCCGTTTCGTGGTGTTTCTTTTAAACCGTTAGTGGTAAGCCTGTCGAACCATCAACCCAACAACTTCTCTTAACTTATGTTTACAATTACCAAAGAAGTTTATTTTTGCTACGGGCACCGATTGATGAATCATCCCGGTAAATGTCGTAATTTACACGGCCACAGTGTCAAAGCATCCATTTCAATACAACAAGAACAGCTCAATGATCAAGGCATGGTCTGCGATTTTTCTGATATTAAAGACTGCGTAGAAGCTTACATTGACGACGTCCTTGATCATAATTTTCTGCTCCATAAGGATGACCCGATTATCCCGATGCTGACAGAAAACAACGAACGTTTTCTTGCCCTTGATGAACACCCCACTGCCGAAGTCTTAAGTAAAATGATTTACCAACATTTAAAACAGGCCGGTTTTAACGTTGCCCAAGTTGTCTTATGGGAAACGGCCAGTGCCCATGCCTGCTACCGGGAAAGCTGACATAACCCATGAGCTTTGTTAATCCGGTCAACAAATCCTATTGTCTGGAACAAATCTGTGAATCCAACTACCAAAAACTGCTTCAGTTAATGCCGGATTTGCTCACGCTTAAAGAAACCGCGATAGGGCTTGCACACCATAACACCACCCTTCATATTACCGTTATAGAAAGCACGCCCTACACAATGACAGTTGAACTGAGCCATTGTTTTAACAAAAACCTGGATGAATTTCTGGAACCCGCCGTCAAAATACGCATTTATCTGGACGCACAACTGGCTGAAGTATTAAGTGATCATGCCCGCGCCAGCGTAGCGCAAGTTTTTAAAAATCCTGGTTTAAGCAAGGAAATAATGAATTACAAATGGCGCTTGAATTATTTTCTGCAAAAATGGCTGGATCACTGTTTAAAAAAAGAATATCAATTTAGCAAAACAGGTGCTTGCGTTGCGTTAAGCTGAACAACATCTGCTATAGCAAGTAGCTTTGATGTGAAATAGTAAAGTTGTAACAGCTATTAAAAAAGGAAACCAATAGCGTCAATGGCGATTCCGCCAAGGTAATTAAAACAGGCAAGGCAAAGGAGGTGGTTATCAATGCCGGACGCAAAGACGAGCGTATCGAAACTTTTGCGGCAGTATTATCGCAGTATTATATTGTTACGAGACTTAACTCTGGGCAGTGACGCCGGACCCTCACTGCCGTTAAGTTAAGTACAATAACACCGTAGGAGC
>CAIMDR010000082.1 GCA_903839795.1 uncultured Methylococcaceae bacterium
ACCTACTTTAGTCAGAACAAAAATACCGATGTTAAATTGATAGCAATCACCCTTATATTCGTGGTGCTATAAATTTTCAGATAAATAATTTCGATGCTAACGGATACCATCCCTTTAAGGGATGTTATCCGTATGAACTAGATCTTCGTATAATGGAAATTTAATATCTGAAAGTCTATATTACCCTAACTTAATGCGTAAGGGCGAGTCTATCGCCCTTACGCTATACACGTTGTCAATCTGGAGATTAATTTTGGATAACACGCTGCGCCTGCAATATCTGGAGGCTATGGGGATTGATGTCTGGCTTCCCAGAGCACCCGTGCCTGCTGGGCAACCGCTGGCATTTGAAGAATCCATTGATCATACTGAAGCAGAAACTAAAGGTTCAGCGACCGATAACTGGAATGCACTAAAAGCCGAAGTCGCTGACTGTACAAAATGCGCTTTGTGTACCACCCGATCAAAAACGGTGTTTGGCTCGGGAAACCAACAAGCTGACTGGATGCTGGTCGGAGAAGCGCCCGGACAACAGGAAGACGAGCAAGGTCTGCCCTTTGTGGGCAGCGCAGGCTTATTATTGACAGAAATGTTACGAGCGATCGGCCTGACCCGCGAAGAAGTCTTTATGACCACTGTGCTAAAGTGCAACCCGCCTGATAGCCGTGATCCACATGTCAATGAAGTTGAAAGTTGCTACGCTTATCTCCAGCGCCAACAGCAATTAATTAAACCAAAAATCATTGTCGCGCTAGGACGTGTTGCCGCACAAACCCTGTTAAAAACAGACGAACCCTTGTCCGGCCTAAGAGGCAAATTACATACCTTTAACGACACGCCCGTTGTTGTCATTTATCATCCTGCGTATTTGCTACGATTTTTGCCCAAAAAGCGCGAAGCCTGGCTGGATTTAAAATACGCGATACAATCATTTAAAAATTACGAAGGTTAATTATGCGGGGATTAATGGACAAAATAAAAAACTTGGTGATTTATGATGCCGATAAGGAATTCTATGCCAAAGTATTTCCTGACTCTGTAACTAAAAAAGATTTACTGCGTCTGCGGATAATGACGCATGCGGATTTGCCGAGCGTACTGGAAATAGAACGAAAAAACTATTACTTTCCTTGGGAAGAAGACATTTTTACCGACTGTTTTAAAGCAGGTTATAGTTGCTGGGTATGTGAATTAGACGGCAAAGTATTAGGCTACAGCCTGCTTTCAATGGCGGTTGGCGAAGCTCATATACTTAACATTTCTGTAGACCCTGCCGAACAAAAACAAGGCATAGGTCGTAAAATGCTCGAACACTTGATCGAATTTGCCCGTGGACGAGCAGAAACCGTTTTTCTGGAAGTGAGACCCACCAATACAGCAGCTATCGCGCTCTATGAAGACATAGGCTTTAATGAAATAGGTATTAGAAAAGGCTATTACCCAGCTGAAAATGGCCGCGAAGACGCCATCATGCTGGCATTGGAGTTGTTTTAAGTCTTATCCAAAGTCAAGGATAGTCCACGAAAGGCACGAAAGGCACGAAAAAAAAGAATTGGTTAGTTGGCACCTGACCAGCAGCTTTATACAAAAAGCCGTGTTTAATGTGTAGTTATTCAAGCCCCCTCTTTTTCAAAGGGGAGACTGAATGATTACTTTAATGTTTGTAGAGGCACCTTTTTGATTTATTTCGTGCTTTTCGTGTCTTTCGTGGACATTGTTTAATATAGTTGATGCCTTAGAAAGCTTATTTCAAATTATTGGTCACATGGGGTTCAATAAGTTGATACATGAGCTGGTGCATTTTTGGACTACCGGTAATGACATTGCCTGATTCCATGTACTTGTCATTAAAAGAAAAATCGGTAACAACACCGCCCGCTTCTTTTATCAGCAAAATGCCGGCCGCCATATCCCATTCCATTATGCCTATTTCCCAATAACCATCCAGTCTGCCAGCCGCAACATAAGCCAAATCAAGGGCTGCTGATCCTGCCCGGCGAATCCCTGCACACTCTGTCGTTAATGACCGAAACATGCCAAGATAAGCATCAAGATGTTTATCGGTTTTAAAAGGAAACCCTGTTCCAAGTAACGCGCCTTTTAAGCTGTTTTGATTGGTTACTCTCAGGCGACGATTATTTAACATAGCGCCTCCGCCGCGTTTGGCAGTGAATAACTCATCACGCAAAGGATCGTAAACGACCCCGACTTCCAGCTTGCCTTTATACTTTAAGGCAATGGAAACCGAGTATTGAGGAAATCCATGCAAGTAATTAGTGGTACCATCCAGCGGGTCTATCACCCAGACAAAATCGTTACCTTGATGCTCGCCACTTTCTTCTGCCAAAATAGCGTGTTCAGGATAAGCTGCCTTGATGATGCTAATAATTTCCCGCTCGGCCATACGGTCAACCTCACTGGCATAATCATTTTTTCCTTTTTCGTCGACTTGCAGACGGCCAACATTCTCGGCTGAACGAAGGATTAAGTCGCCTGCACTTCTAGCGGCACGGACGGCAATATTTAACATGGGTTGCATAGGCGGAATTTACAATGAGCAGATAAAAGAACAATGATAGCAAATCTTTTGGTAAACTTGGCTTATTTTTAACGAAGGATGACTCCGTTGCTGTCACATATAAAAATTGTTCTGGTCGAAACAACGCATCCAGGCAATATTGGCGCGGTTGCCCGCGCCATGAAAAACATGAGCCTGGCTAATCTCTGGTTGGTTTCGCCTAAAATATTTCCCAGTGCAGACGCAACATCAAGAGCATCAGGTGCGGATGATATTTTAGCCAAGGCAACCGTCTGTCACAGCTTGCAAGAAGCCATTGCTGACTGCCAGATGGTCATAGGCGCCAGCGCACGATGCCGAACCATTAGCTGGCCTGAAATGACACCCCGAGAATGCGCTGATAAAGTTGCGATTACAGAACCCGGCAATAAAGTTGCTATTATTTTTGGCCGTGAAAATTCAGGGTTAAAAAATCATGAGTTGGATTTATGTCATTTTCTGCTTCGTATTCCCTGCAACAGCGAATACAGTTCTTTAAACATAGCGGCCGCCGTGCAAGTCGTCTGTTATGAGTTATTTGTCGCCGCAGGACAGCAAGAAGCCATCGTTATTGGCGACAGAGGCAAAATCCCCAAAGCTACCGCCACACAAATGGAATCTTTTTATACGCATTTATACGAGGCATTAACCGATATTGGTTTTATGCATCCTGATAAATCAAAATCCATCATGCGTCGCTTGCGAAGAATTTATAATCGCGTACAACTGGATGTTAAAGAACTGGACATACTCAGGGGTATTTTAAGGATGTCTCAAGATAATCAAAGAAAATGAATAATCTTTAGTCATGCGCAGGTAATGACTTTAACACCAGACTCCCTTGCTTTACGGGAGAGG
>CAIMDR010000083.1 GCA_903839795.1 uncultured Methylococcaceae bacterium
CTGCCGGGTGTTTCTGACTTTACGCCCCTCCTGATACAACGACTGTTTATGAAATCCGCGTTTGTTAGCTTCTTTATAGACTTTTGCGCAGCGAATTTCACCTTCAGAAAGCACTACATAGACAGCCGCTTCCTTGCCACTTTTTAATGGCCGGATAACTTCATCGACAAGACCATCGCGCACCAAGGGTTCAAGACTTTTAGGAGTTTTCATGGTCGTCCTTTACCTGCTATACTGGAAAAAATTTGAAAAATTTAGCTTTGATACAGTCATTCTCTCGCTCATATTATGCTGTGTATTTATGATAGTAAGTCACAATGAATAGCTTCAATGTGTTGATAATTATGCACTTTATTTAGATTCCCCCCACACATTCCAGATGGCTTAACACCCCCAAACCAGCGGCTCGCCCCGTTGCAAAGCAGGCTGTTAAAAGATAACCGCCAGTGGGTGCTTCCCAGTCCAACATTTCACCCGCACAGAAAACCCCCGGCATAGAACGTATCATTAAATGCTCATCAAGTGCCTCAAAAGCAACCCCGCCCGCACTACTAATCGCTTCATCAAGTGGCCTTGCGGCAATCAGTTTAACCGGTAACGCTTTTATGGCTGAACACAATCGACTCGCGTTATCAAAATCTGAAGCCGATATTATTTCTCTAAGTAATCCCGCTTTTATGCCTTCAATACCAACCCGTTTACGAAGTTTATTTGCCATAGAATCCTTACTTTGAGTTTGCGACATCTTGTCAATAATCAACGGCAATTCTTTATCGGGAAGCAAATCAAGATGAATAACTGCAAACCCTTTTGCAATTATCTCTTCTCGTAATAAAGCAGAAAGGCTATAAATTAGTCCACCCTCAACTCCGTTTTCAGTGATTACCAATTCACCTTGCAGACGAACGTTGACACCCTCTGCATTGTTAAAAGAAACGCAAACTGATTTTAACGGCTGTCCAGAAAAGCGGCTGCGAAAATACTCACTCCAAGACACATCAAAACCACAGTTTGAAGGCTTTAAGGGATTAACCAAAGTATCTCGCTGTGCAAGTAACGGCACCCAAGCTCCGGTAGAACCCAGTCGCGACCAACTACCTCCGCCCAGTGCAAGCAAGACGGCATCGACTTTTATTTTGCACTCACCTTCCGGCGTTGCAAATTTAAGCGTTGTATTATTGTCATCAAACCAGCCTAACCATTGATGCCGCACATGAATATTAACACCGGCAACTCGCAATCTGTGCAGCCATGTCCGTAATAAAGGCGCCGCTTTCATGTCAACAGGAAACACTCGACCTGATGAACCGATAAAAGTCTCGATGCCGAGACCCTGCACCCAATCACGTAGAGTTTGGGGTGTAAATTTATCAAGCAATGGCTTAATATTAGTACCGCGAGCACCATAGCGAGATAAAAACTTATCGAAAGGCTCGGCGTGAGAAATATTCATTCCACCTTTACCCGCCATCAAAAATTTACGCCCAACAGAAGGCATGGCGTCATAAAGATCAACCTTTATACCTGCCCCAATTAAAACTTCTGCTGCCATTAAACCAGCTGGCCCGCCACCAATAACGGCAACCGTTTTTGGTAAAGCTGACTCACATGAATTCGTTAATGCGTTAAAGATTTTCTTTCTCCCTAAAGTATCTAAAATCGGGTATCTAAATAGATAGGTTATAGTATTAATAAAAGATCATTATACAATATCGCTGCTTTTTCTGATCAGTGACTATACAAAGAATAATTTATTTTTGAACATTTCTATATTGTTACCCTTTTATTTCCAATCATATATTTCCAACCAGCCAAAATGAATCCTATAAAACCATCTGTTTCCAATAATATTTTTTCTGAAATTCCAGAGCAGTTACCGGAAGAAATAGTTGAATGCCTTCTCAAAAAGGAGAATATTGTTATTGAGCGCATTATCTCCAATGGTCATGTTACGTCGACCGGGCAATGGTATGATCAAACGGAGGATGAGTGGGTAATACTGATTCAGGGACAAGCCACACTACTTTTTGAGAAAAACCAGAGATTAGTAAAATTGCTTCCGGGTGATTATCTCTTGATCCCTGCACATTCAAGGCACAGGGTTGAATGGACGCTTCCTGATTTTAATACCATCTGGCTGGCTGTTCACTTGTAAGGTATCAGGCAAAAAAAAACCCAAGATAAACATCTTGGGTTTTAATTTAAGAGCTTGGCAATTCCCTACTTTCGCATGGCAAACTGCCACACTATCATCGGCGCTAAGCGGTTTCACTTCCGAGTTCGGGATGGGATCGGGTGGTTCACGCTCGCTATGGTCACCAA
>CAIMDR010000084.1 GCA_903839795.1 uncultured Methylococcaceae bacterium
ATACTAAAAATTCTTATGGGGTGCGGAATGTCGGTATTAAGATTGTATTAAAGAAATTTTAACGACTCCTTCGTTAAAAAATAGCACCTTACCGGTTATTTAATCCGCTTTACTATTTCTGTAGCCGTTTAATTCCATAAAGCCTTGGCCGGTATGTGAGCCGGTAACTTTTATGGCACCTTCCCAATAGATATTATAAGTGCTTAAGGTGGCATCAAACTCGCTGTCGTTGCGTAGGCTTTGGGTGGTTATGTCTACCTTTTTTGCCGGTATTTTGATTTGCCATTCGACGGGGTAACCAGCGCCTGTTTTGCTGCTAAGCCATTTTTTGCCTTTGCTTAATGAAAAATCTTTACTGACAAGTATTTCAGTTTTTCCATTTTCAGTAAAGCTGCCGGTATAAAGGATGGGCTTATTGGATTTGTCACGCAATTGATAAATCATGATATCGCTTTGGTTATCCAGTTGCACGTTAAACCAGTCCCAGGCTAATTGCGTACTTGAAAAGTCTCCCCACTGATGATCAAACCAGGCAACACCGCTAACGACTTCCGTTTTTCCCTTGACTGTAACGGTTCCGGAAATGGTCATGCGTGTTCTTGAATAATAAAAGCTGTTACCCGCAGAACCCAAGTTAAGAGCACCCTCTAAGCCATGAATTACGGCGGGTTGTGTGCTGCTTAAATCCAGATTAAAGCTGAAGTCATCTGTCGAGGCTTGCAATGTATCCGTGCCGTTGCTGCCGGACATGCGCCAGCCAGTGCCGGTAAAGTTAAAGCCATTGGCTGTGCCCACAGACAAATTGCCGGCAGAGCTTAGTTGATCAATATAACGTTGTTCGGTTTGGTAATCTACAAATGACAGATGATTAACCATAAGGCTGCTGCTATTGATCAGAAATACCGTATCATGAAAACTGTATTTTTTACCGCTTGCTGATACTAAGTGCCCGCTGTAATACCACGCTTCCATTTTAGAGGAGTGGGGTGCATCATCTTTTGGCAATGTGATTAAGCTGTTTGAGGTGATTTTGGTTTCAGACCATACCGGTGCCGCTTTTGAATTATCAATTTCTTGATAGAACCCTGCGCCGAGAATTATTAATAAGCTGATAACCAGGGTGCCCAGCCAGTGATCTTTTAGAAAGTCACGTTTTTTATGCCTGCGGCGACGGGTTTTATTGGTTCTCATCATAAATCAACTGTTGAGGCTGTCAGCGGATACCGCCCCGATTAGTCATCACCTGACCTATAAAAAGCAGGAGAAGGCTAACGGGGAAGTTTTAACGTTTTAGATGGATTTTCTTCTAAAACCGATTAAACCAGCCAAGGCACTACCAAACAACCAAACAGCACCAGGAACTGGAACCGCAGCAGGTGCGGGTGTGTAATTAACGTTTAGCGTAGCGTTTTTGAATAGATATTCTTCAATTATAAAAAGAGGTTGACCTGCAACCAGGTTTGTTCCGCCAACTAAGCCTGATGCGATAGTATAAGCAGTGCTGCCGTAAGCAATGTCAGGATACTTTGCATCCACACCTAAAGTAAAATTTAACTTTCCGCTATTTGAGGTATTCAGCAAACTGGTCACATCCAGGTTGAAATAATTACCCACTGAACCGGCAACTGATGTAGTTCCAGGATTTTTAACACCGAGGGCACTAGCAAGGGCAACATCAGCTGCGGTTGTTGTATAGTTAATAGTGTAAGGAATAGTAACGCCACCAACAACGACATCTATTGTTCTAGAGAATGTAGTCCCTGCAACAAAAGATTGGGGATTAACTTCTATTGATGCTGGAAGAGTTGTTAATGACGATGCGCCGTCGTTTACCGATCTAACTTGCGCCCATTCGCGTACCGGATGAATGAATGTTGGTGAGTTAGACGAAGCTGCGTCTCCCAAAGAAAAAGTTAAATAAGCTGACGAAACGCCACCGGTAGCCCATAGACCTTTCGTATAATTAACTACGCCGTTGTATGGCGTATCTGCAATAGGACTAGCTATACCAAGGTTGTTAACAAAGTCAGCATTTGCTTCTACAACAGGAGTCGATTTATCGGTAGCAAACGCGTTAAATGTTGCTGTTGCTGTTGACGCTGATGCGGCAGCACTGCCAGCCATCAGGACCAAGGTCGTCAAACTGGTTAATATTGCTTTTTGTTTCATAATGTTAGTCTCGGTAAATAATTAAAGTAAATTTGAATTTCGACAGGTTGTTTGCTCAATTCTTCATAATAAACATAACGATAATAT
>CAIMDR010000085.1 GCA_903839795.1 uncultured Methylococcaceae bacterium
AAGGAACGTGCATGAAATAACCTGACCATTTACATCCCCTCATCCCGACCTCTCCCAGAGGGAGCAAGACGCCTAAGTTATTTCATGCGTATTCCTAAAACATTTCACCATTAAGACACGAAGAACACGAAGATTTTGCTTTGGTGTTTCTTCGTGAACTTCGTGTCTTCGTGGTGAATGAATATCTTTAAGTTGATGTGTATGACGATAGGACGATAGATCGCCTCTACCCATCATGCCAACTGTTTTTTTAAATCGCTTGCTTAATCCGCTCTAAAGCATTTTGCAGATTAGCCATGCTGGTGGCAATTGAAATCCGGATATGGCCTTCGGAACCAAAGGCAGAACCGGGTACCAAGGCAACGCCTGCTTTTTCGATTAAATAATCAGAAAATTCCAAATCGTTGTTAATGCCGTCCAAGCGGGCAATCAGTTTTTCTATATTGGGAAATACATAAAAAGTGCCGTCAGTTTCAAGACATTCAACGCCGTCAATACTGTTAAGTTCTGCAACGACATAATCATGACGTTTTTTAAACTCAACGCACATGTTGGTTATAAAGCTTTGATCGCCGGTTAAAGCAGCTTCGGCGGCGTATTGTGAAATAGACGTTGGATTGGAGGTGCTTTGTGACTGAATGGTACACATCGCTTCAATCAAATCAGCAGGGCCTGCGGCATAACCGATACGCCATCCGGTCATTGAATAGGCTTTAGAGACGCCATTCATAACCACCGTGCGGTCATAAAATTCTGGATGTGCGTTTAAAATATTAACAAACGAACCTTGATTCCAAAGAATATGCTCATACATATCATCGGTAGCGATAATGATATTGGGGAAATCAGTCAGTACATCACCCAAGGCTTTTAGTTCTTCCAAACTATAAGCAACACCGGAGGGATTAGACGGGCTGTTAATAAAGATTAACCGGGTTTTATCGGTAATGGCGGCACGTAATTGTTCAGGGGAAATTTTAAAATGTTGGGCCTGTGTGGTTTCGATAATAACCGGTACACCATCGGCCAATAACACCATATCAGGATATGAAACCCAGTAAGGTGCAGGAATGATCACTTCATCGCCGGGGTTAATCATGGCCTGAGTCAGATTGTACGAGCTTTGTTTACCGCCGCAAGAAACCAGAATTTGTTTGGGCGTGTAATCAAGACCGTTATCATTTTTGTATTTTTCGATAACGGCTTTTTTTAGGCTGGCAGTTCCGTCTACGGCGGTGTATTTGGTAAAACCCTTGGCCATTGCGTCAACAGCGGCGGCTTTTATGTGGTCAGGCGTATCAAAGTCAGGTTCGCCTGCGCCAAGGCCGATAATGTCTTTACCTGCTGCACGCATTTGAGCGGCTCTGGCGGTAATTGCCAAGGTAGGTGAAGGTTTAACTGCTTTGACTCTGTTAGAAAGTGTGATAATCATATTCCGCCGTGTAAAATGTAATTGTTAAATGACGGCAATTATACGCTATGTAGTGTGGCTTGCTAATAACCCGATGTTAAAAAAAAGCATTTTGTCCACGAAAAACACGAAAAACACGAAAAGCACGAAAAGCACGAAAAGCACGAAAATATTTAAACAGATACAATTAAGTAACCCGTCACCTAAAGGGCATAGGTATCTACACAACTTTTTTGCATAATAAAAACAATAAATTGAAAATCATCAAGCGCCCTCTCC
>CAIMDR010000086.1 GCA_903839795.1 uncultured Methylococcaceae bacterium
GGAGTAAAAAATGATAGGCGTTGCAAACCATTACCCACAAGAACAGCTCGACTGGCTACGCGCTCACCGAGCCACACTAACCCGGCCTAACTTGAACGAGCAATTTAACGCCAAGTTTGGCACGGACTACAGCGGCTTTACCCTAACCGGCGTATGTACCCGACACCGCTTTATGGCAGGCTCTAACGGACAGTACAAAAAAGGCAACGTACCTTACAACGCTGGCAAAGCAGGCTTGTTACCATTCAAACCCAACAGCGGCCAATTTAACGCGGTTGGTAACCAAAACAGTAACAAAAACAAATTACCCGTCGGGTCGATCACCGTCACTTCGGACGGTTTTTTAAAGCTAAAAATAGCCGAACCCAGTCAGTGGATATTAAAACACCGGCATGTTTGGGAAGCCATTCACGGCCCGGTACCGCCTAAACACATGTTACGATTTATTGATGGTAACCCGCAAAACTGCGTACTGGAAAACCTTGAGTGCCTGCCTAAAGCAGTCTCTTTGCTTATGAACCGTAGCGACTACCGGCAGCAACACGACGCTCTAAAGCCGGTCATCAAAGCCAGCTGCTTTTTAAAAAACGCTATCAGCGAAAAAACCAGAGAACACGTACATGGATGAAGCCGATATGACCCAAGCCCGCGAGCAGTTTGTAGAACTTGAAAACCGCTACAAAAGCCGTCGCCTAACTACCACCGCCACAGCTACCGGCGAATGCCTGTTTTGTGAAGCCCCGGTAGACCCGTCCCGCCGTTGGTGTGATGCCCAATGCCGTGATGATTGGCAGCTTGTTAACCAAGAGGATTAATGCGTTATGAGCATAAAGACTAAGAGGTCGGTAAATAAACCATCTTATTTAATGGTTCCATACAATGACCGATATATTGCACCTCGTGAAAAATGGCAAAAAAACTATATTCCCTTCGCTGGATATTTAGCCATGATATATGGAGCAGAAAGGCACGCATGGGGCTTAATAATGAAGCGGTATGTGCGTATGAAAAAAATAGTATTGCCAGATGAATTTAAAGAGTTTGGTCGGTTATTCCTGGAAAAGCACCCCGAATTTAGACGTAGCAGAAAGATTGGGGATGATATTTTTCTTTACTCTTGTCAGGGCGCTTATTGGAATAAAAGACAGGTTAGCCCAGTTTTCTTGGGGTATTTCTGTTTATTTGATATGCAACCGCCCAGCAAGTGCATACTGCCGGAAAAAAAAGACAGCTATCTTATAGACATGTTTGCTATGGAACTTAATAAAATTAAAAAAGGTATAAAAAAATGAGTTTAATAAAATCAGTTGAAAATTTTGGAGATGCCAGACGGCTTATTTTAGAAACCATCATCCAATTGAGGGACGGTGAGATTGATATAAATAGAGGTATGGCAATTGCTGCAAACATGAAGGTATTGAATGACAATATTCAGTGTGAAATTAATGTCGCAAAACTGTCTATTATTGCGCATGAAAAAGGCTATGAATTTGGGCGCATTAAAGAAATGGGCAAACAGTTAATTGGTAATGATTAATGACTCAACACACCCAAGTTAAATTGATAGCAGATGGTCACTGGGTAACGGTAGCAGAAGAAGATATTGCCGACATCTGCTCTTGTCGTCCCAGAGACTTTGGCCAAGAGGACTTTGACCGGCCTTATGCTGAAACACTTGCCAACGTCAAACTAATAGCCGCCGCGCCCGAACTGCTGGCAGTTTGCCTAAGCCTGCAAGAATCCGCGTCTTATTGGTCTGATTATGATGTCCCTATCGGCATCGTCGACCAACTGAATGCAGCCATTTTAAAAGCCCAACCACCCTTAACCAACCCATTATGAAC
>CAIMDR010000087.1 GCA_903839795.1 uncultured Methylococcaceae bacterium
AAATCATCTGCGTTATGCAGAAAATGCGTGAGGATTTTTCTATAGCTGGCTAATTCATCTAGCCAAACGGCTTGGAAATTATTTATCTGAAAAACTATAGGTCATGTTATCAACACCCGACATTTGCTGCTCAATCGGTGTTGCCACCGCTTGTTCCATAGTCAAGGCATCCGCACCGTTATAAGTGGTGCTGACCTGAATTTCAGGCGGTGCCAAGTTGGGGAACTGGGCAATCGGCAAGCCCGCCATTGCTACCAAGCCCATAATAACCATAAGAATGGCTATCACCATCGCCACGATAGGCCGATTAATAAAAAATTTGGCCATTGGCTTATCTCGCTGCGTTGGTGGTAGTCGTTGGCTTTTCTGCTGGAAGGTAAGGTTCTACATTGACTTTCATGCCCTCGCGAATCTTTTGCTGACCTTCAACAACCACCTGTTCACCGGCTTTTACGCCGTCTTCAATCACAATCCCGGAGCCACTGGTTTCGCCTAACTTTACCGGACGAATACTGATGCTTTTATCCGCGTTAACCACCGCTAATTGAGTCGCGGTTTGCAAGCGAATCACGGCTTGTTGTGGCACGACTAACGCGTTATGCTTAACATCCGTAGTGGCGCGAATGCGTGCATACATACCAGGGCGCAGCAGGTTATTCGGATTTGAAAATAACACGGCAATTTTAATCGTGCCGGTATTGACATCGACTTGCCGGTTGGCGAAGTAGATGGTGCCGTTGTCGGGATAAATAGAGTTATCGGCCAAGGTTAACTGAAAAGGTACCGATTCAGGTTTCCCGACGTTACTTTGCACGCGCTGGGCTAGCTGTAAATATTGTTTTTCGTCCAGGCCAATATAGGCGCGAATAGGCTCGACTTGGGATACCTGAGTCAGCTCATTGCTGGTAGAGCCGGGTCCTACTAAATCCCCAAGCTGCGCTTTTGATAAACCGGCTATACCGGTAATTGGTGAGGTAATTTTAGTAAAGCCCAGATTTAATTGCGCCGTTTCAACTGCGGCCTGCGCTGCCAACACCTGGGCTTGTGAACTCGCTACCGCACCGACCGCATTATCACGGTCGAGAACACTGACCGCCTTTTCGGGTAACAGACGCTTAACGCGATTCATGGCCAGTTGATTGGTTGTCAGCACGGCCTGCTGTTGTGCCAGGTTGGCTTTTGCTTGCTCAAGTGTGGCCTCAAAAGGGCGTGGATCAATTTGGTAGAGCTGCTGGTTTTTTTTAACCAAATCACCTTCCTTGTAATTTTGCTTAATTAAATAACCGGTCACCTGTGCATTAATTTTTGCGTTGACCATGCCATCCAGCGTACCCACCCATTCTTGCTGAACGGGCACATCCTGTTGCAGCACTTCAGTGACTTTTACCGTTAGCAGGCTTGGAGCAACAGGTTGTTTGGCTTTTTCGCAAGCACTTATAAATACGACGGAAATAACACCCAATAACAGAAGTGAATCCTTAAAACTGCCGCTTTGGCAGTGGCTGGATGTAGACTGATTTTGCGTTTTTTTCATAAAACCTTCTAACAATTTAAAGCAATTGAAGGGTGTTTTTGTCTGTCATCATAAGACAAAACAAGTTTTATTGAGTGTGCCCTATAACCAAATAGACCCGGAAAACCTGGAAGGCTAATTACACTTTTGTTGATTCTAAAATACTTTAGTGTAGATGCCCAGATAAAATCTGTCAGCTAAGGATAATAGTTTAATTTGAAGGAGAGTAAGCGATGGCGTCATGCAGCATTATTTGACTGTTGAATTTGGTGTATGACGCTGTGTTTATAACTAAACGGATTTATAGATTTTTTAAACAGGTTGCTGGTGGAGCAAATCAAAACCAACACTTCAGCCATCGGTAAAAATTTATAGCTGATGACCGCAGACAAATCATTATGTTATGGAACAGGGGCACTTGTTTTTTTTAGGTATCAAGAATAATGCGGAGGTGTCTCATTATCGTCTGGATCAATAATTGGCCATTTTAAAATTGACTTAAATATTTATAAGTAAATAGTATTGCGCCTGTGAGCATAAGCAAAGGTAAGGGACGCCATACCCAAAATCGGGTATAGCATTCATTGCAGCGGTGAGCTTTTCTGAGCAGCTTATTAAATAAACTACCTTTTGATAATTTTGATGGTCTCGTATCCCGATTTCTACATCGGGGACATGCCTGTACTGCAAAAGAAAAATTAGGCATGGTTATCTCCTTTTGTTGTCTTGATTGGCGTTATACATAGTACTCAATTATTTATTTTTACCTTATTGTAAGTATAAGACACAAACGTTAGCTTACAAGGCCTAAAACCGAATTATCTTTGGAGCAAGTTGCAACGTTTGTATAAATAAACACTTCATGTCCGCGTGGATAGTTTTTATCACCTAGGCAATATCATCAAACTGGAAAAATCATTGAGTTCGCGAAAAAATACCAAGCTGTAGATTGTTACCGAAAGTGCGAATAGTTGGAAAATAAATAGTCTGAGTTTGTTCGTGTTGCCTTGATAAGCCTACTTTTTCTTATTGTTTTTTTCGTAATCAATGACCGTTTTTAGGATCAATGTTTCTACAATCTCAGGATGAAAATAAGCTTGAAATACTTTAATGATATGTTAAAAACCAACTAATCACATCCATTGAATTGTATCCAAATGTATCAAAACTAAAATTATAGCAAAAACTAATAAAATAAAATACAATGAAAAATGAACTCAATTTTATTTGTGCAGTTTAGTGATCGAGTGGATTTATGCAGCAGCAAAAAAAAATTTTGATTGTGGATGATGACAAGCGCATACAATCGCTATTAAAACGCTATCTATGCGACCAAGGATTTTCTGTAGAGACGGTGGGCGATGGTGAGCAGATGAACCAAAAACTGGCGCTCAGTCATTTCGATTTGATGGGGCTGGACTGGATGCTGCCGGGTGAAGACGGTCTGTCTATTTGTAGGCGGTTGAGCACTGATAAAAACAGTCCACGCATTATCATGCTGACAGCTAATGGCAGCGAAGCAGGATGTAGTTGCGGTTTGGAAGCGGGTGCAGACGAATATATGACCAAGCCATTCAATCCTCCTGAATTGGTTGCCTGCATCCATGCCGTATTGCTCCGCCGTCCGCAAGTGTTGTCCACTGCCATTCCAGAAATCAACAGACCCCCGATGGAATTTGGCCCCTATCAAATTAATTTGTTGGAACGTTGTTTATACAAGGAAAAATGCAAGATAAACCTGACCGATGATGAATTTGCTCAGCTAAAGGTGCGGGCGGATTATACTGGCATCCCTTTGTCCTGCGAAAGCTTGGCCTCGCTTATTGATGGTGGTGCGCATGACTCCTTCAATCGATTCATTAATCTTCAAGTCTCTCGATTACGTCACTTGCTTCAAGATGATGCAACGCAACCGTGCTATCTGCAAACGATTCGCGGACATGGCTATAGACTGGCATTTAACGGTAATTGTGAATGAAATTACTTCCAGAAGCGCTACTGGGACGCATGTTTCTGCTAATTTTGCTGGTTACCTTAATTGATGTAGTAATCATACGGCAACTCTTTCTATTTTTTATAGCGAGTCCGGCAGGAGAGATGTTCACTTATGTTAGTGAATCGCTCGCAGTTTTGGTTGAGAAAATCATGACTCAGGGGAACAGCGAGACAAATCGCCTGGTAGCAGAAGAACTACGCCAAAGCACAGGCATGATAATCCAGAGAGGACTTGTTGAACACCTGGAGGCTATACCTGAAACTCCTTTTTTAACGATATGGCAGAAAACCCTGACGCAGAATAATAATAACTTTATATTGGGATATCAGGCGCAACCGGAAGGTTTTATTTGGCTGTTGCATACAAAGCCGACCCTGTTTTCATTAAATATCCCGTTTAAAGCTCTCGGTATGGTACAAAAAGTTATAGGGATAATATTTTTATTGACTTCCAGCGTGTTGATGTTGATGACTTATCTGGCGGCACGCCACCTTATTAGTCCCTTAAAAGAACTGGGTGAAGCCGCTAAAACGATAGGCCGTGATGTAAGCCATGCAAATATTAATCCACGAGGGCCTGAAGAATTCCGTGCCGTGGCGCGTGCTTTAAACGATATGAAGGCCGATCTTGATCGAATGATTAAGGCGCAGGAATTTTTGCTCGCGGGTATTTCCCATGACTTGCGTACACCGTTGACCCGCATTCGTCTGGCGACTGAAATGATAGCAGATGAAAGTGATGATCTAAGCGAGGGTATGAAGGAAGATATCCAGGAAATCGATACCATCGTGCATGGCATTATCGAGTTAGCGCGTGTTAATATCGAAGCAGCAGAACCTTGGAAAGTGGGTGAAATCACACCACTGTTACTTGCTATCGAAAAAAAATATCAACGTGCCAATGTTGATTTGGCGGTTTTTTTGGACAACGTGCCGCCGGTGCGTTATAAGCCAATGGCCTTGCAGCGGCTTTTGTATAACCTGATTGATAATGCTGTCAAACATGGCGGCGGTGCTATTACCCTTAGCACCCGAAGTTATGGTAACAAGATTGATTTATGCGTCTCTGACCAAGGTGCCGGTCTGTCGATGACAACAGAGAAAATGAATTCCTTTTCTGACTTTACCCAGCACCCCGGACAGGGCAGTGGCTTGGGCTTGACTATCGTGCAACACATTGCACAATTGCACCATGCTGAATTAACCCTGCGCAACAAGCCCCAAGGCGGTGCCGAAATCATTTTGGGCATGACCGCTTATTGGGACAAGCCTTAGAAATAAAGGCGTCAGGTAAAGCCTGACCTCCACAATGCCTGTCGGTTAAAACTTAACTTTAAGCGAGCGAATAAAAGTAAGAGGTGTACCAAGACTTATTGCATTAATGTTATTAGCTAAACTGGCGGTGTACTGGAGTAAAACAGCTTTAGGTGTTTTTACAGGCCATAGCTGAAGCGATTGCACGCCGGTTTTTTAAATAAGGTGCGCTTAACTTAACGGCATTGAGACTGAATACTTGCTTCCATTGACCTTATTTGTTTAAACGCGATCAAAATAAGTTGGCATGCTTAAGATGATTTCAGCACCGCCTTGGGCGTTGTTGCCCAAGGTTAATTCAGCTTCGTGCAATTGCGCGATGCGTTGCACAATAATCAATCCCAAGCCGTTGCCATGCAATGGTTGCTCGGTAAGGTCAGAAAATAAATGGCGTTTATGCATTTTAATTGGTAGACCGGAGCCTTGATCAAAGACGCATAAATCCATTTTACTGCCATTATTTCGGGCGCTAAGGGTAATCACACCGCCACCATGCTTAACGCTATTATCAATCAGGTTATACAAAAGCCGCTGCAAGGCCATAGGTTTGTAGCGTACCGGCAGCAAATTGTTGCCATTCAGTAAAGTCAGATTAACATGGGCGCGTTGATATTTTTCTTGGGTATCCAATAAAATTGATTTGATGCTGCCAAATTCCCAAGGTTCGGTTGATTCGATATTAAACCGCGCTACCTCAATAATACTGTACAAGATGGCGTCTATTTCCTGGATATCTTCCTTCATACCCTCGCTTAGATCGCTACTTTCATCCGTTATCATTTCAGTAGCCAGACGAATGCGGGTCAACGGTGTACGTAAGTCATGGGATATACCCGCCAACAAAAATTCCTGCGCCTTAATCATGTGATCAAGATTGGCTTTCATCTCGTTTAAAGCCCGTCCCACGGCACGGACTTCTTCAGGTCCACGCGGATTAATATCCACACTGTTTATATTTTTACCTATAGATTTAGCGGCCTCAGCCAGGTCATGTAAGGGGCGATTGAGGTGACGCACAGCAAAATAAGCGATGAGCATCAACACACTGAAGGTTAAAAAGAAAATTGCTCCTGCCGTTCTGGTTAACATACCCATAAGGTTAAACGGAATACTTAATGAAAATAGGGGGGGCTTCGTATGCACCAACCATAACGTTCGTTCAGGTTGTTCCTGATAGCGAAGTATCAGGTCATTATTATTTTTGCTCAGGGTGTCTTTCCAACTATTTATAAAACCTATGTAAGAAGGTGTATCCTCCAGGCTGTTGTCAATGTTGTCTTTGAGTATCATCCCTGTGTGTTGGTATAGTCGTTCCGCTATCTGCTGTTTAGACTCATCATTGCTTCGCACCAGCACATCCTCGGCAAAGACGGCTATTGACTCACTTAAATTGGCGAACTTGCTGGCTGCTGGAGATGCAACAAAAACGATAAGGATTGTGCGTATGATAACGGCGTTAAGCAACATAAACAGAATAATCAGCAGGAGCGTGCGCCCCAGCAGTGTTTTCGGAAAAAACTTCATTCCGAATCCGCGTTAAAGACCAGCATATAACCTAGATGACGAACCGTTTGCAGATAAGAGGGTTTTGCTGGATCATTTTCAAGCAAGCGGCGTAAGCGAGATATTTGAAT
>CAIMDR010000088.1 GCA_903839795.1 uncultured Methylococcaceae bacterium
GGAGAGGGAGCAAGATGTCGAAGTTATTTCATGAGCACTCCTTAACGACATTGGATACCATCCCTTTGATGGATGTTATCCGTGTGAGTTAAATTGTCGTGTAGTGGAAGTTTAATTTCTGAAAGACTATATACAAAACGATGCCGGTCGGGGTTTGCAACCCCGACTGAAACGTTTGAAAGATTAAATAACTTTCAAAACGTGAGTAACGGGGTTGCAAACCCCGTCACGCTTCACTTTTGATCACTTACTTATTACACGGCAGGTAGTATTTCGACTAAAAAAATAAAATCCGTTGAAATCCGTGTCATCCGTGTTCTATAGCCAAACCTTGTTTTTCTTCGTGTCTTCATGGTGTTATTGTTTTTATACGCCATCTCAAGCCAGGCTAAATCTACAGATCGTAATCCATAATTAGCGGGGCGTGATCCGAAAATCGCTCGTCTTTATAAATTGATGTGGCGATTACTTTATCCTTTAAAGCGGCGCTTATTATTTGATAATCTATACGCCAGCCTACATTTTTTGCCCAGGCTTGCCCCCGGTTTGACCACCAAGTGTATTGCTCCGCTTCCGGGTTGATAATTCTAAAGGCATCCAGCCAATCGCCACGTTCAAATAATTGATCTAACCACGCCCTTTCTTCGGGTAAAAAACCGGAGTTTTTTCTGTTGCCACGCCAGTTTTTTAAGTCAATTTCTTTGTGGGCAATATTCCAGTCACCACAGATAATGTAATCACGGTCATTTTTTGTACAAGTCTGCAAGTAGGGCATAAAACGCTCCATGAAACTAAACTTGAAGGCTTGCCTGGTTTCTCCCGAAGAAGATGGTTTGAAGTTTTATAGTGTTTCTTAATATTTCATTTGACAGACTAAACCGCGTATTATCTATGTTTAGTTGTGTTTTAGTGTTCCATCTTGTACCATAAAGCCTTATTTTAATGTGTACCCGTAGGCGTACCTTTTTTCTTGGGTAGGCGTACCCCGTCTTTTTGGGTACACGCATAAAAGAGGTTTGATATGGCAGTTAAAAATATAGGTAAATTAGACGACACCGACATTAAGCAATGGGTAAAGAATAACATCCGGTTTGATGCACGGGCAGATGGTAACGGTCTGTATATACGCTTTCGGGAAACCGATAAAAACCCCGTGTTTTTCTTTAGATTTAAACTCGCTGGCATTGAAAGTAAAATTATCATGGGTAAGTACCCCGTTTTAAGTTTATCGAAAGCAAGGACGCAATCAAGGGCATACCGCACCGATTTAGATAACGGTAAAAATCCGGCAGCAATCAAGCGTCAAGAAAAAATGGAGACAGCAGCCAAGGCACTTGCTGAAAAGTCAGCGTCAACAGTTGGTGAATTAATAGACGACTTTTTCAAGCGCAATATTGATGACAAATGTACATCTGCCATTGGTATTAGGCAAAGCGTAGATAAACATATCCTGCCAGTAATAGGAGCAATGAAGATTGAAGCTGTTAAACCGATGCACATATCAAAAATGTTAGATGGTATTCTTTCACCTTCAGTGGCTAACAAGATGTTGAGTATTACCAAACGTATTTTTAACCATGCAATCAAACGGCACACCATAGACAGCAATCCTGCGGCGGCTTTTGATAATTCTGATGCTGGCGGCGATGAATCACCCCGAAGCCGGTTTTTAAGTGAAGGTGAAATAATCCAGCTATTCAAGGCAATGTCAGCGGCTAAGAAATTTACACGCCATCATTATCTAACAACAAAATTATTATTCCTGCTTGGATGCCGGAAAGGTGAATTATTTAAAGCCAAGCGCACCGACTTTGACTTGATCAATGCTGAATGGGTTATGTCAGTCGATAACAAAACCAAGTCAGCCATTACTATTCCATTGTCTACACCTGCAATAGAGATCATCAACGAGTTAGTAAAGCATCAGGTTGATGGTAGCCCACACCTATTTCCTGCCATGGGCACTAAAGTCAGCAAGTCTGGGTATGCTAGCCCAAATTACCTAACTACACCTTTTAAGCATTACATTCACCCGTTAATGATTGATTGTGATCATTTTACTATTCATGATTTGCGCAGGACTATGCGCACTCATTTAGGCAAACTGGGCGTTAATCGCTTTGTCGCTGAAAGATGCTTGAATCACAAAATAGAGGGTATGCAGGGCATTTATGATGCTGGCGATTATTTACCCGAAAGACGGGCAGCGTTGGAGAAGTGGGCGGATTTTTTAGAGAGTTGTGAAGCGGCGGCTTGTGCTTAAAACACTAGATGTGGATTATTTCAATCTACATATTGAAAAAACCATTGTGAAACGAAAAAACATAATATAAAATAAAAAACAGTAGCCAATAAAAGCACACTATTTTCTGTAACATTTACTTAGAGCTTCCATTTTAGGAGGCGGGGATGTTAAGAAGTAATTTGTAATTATTGAGTAGTCCTAGTTGTATGGTGAAGGCAACAAAAAGGGCGGCGACAGGTCACAACCTGTTTTCGCCCTTTTTTTATGCGTGGCAGGTTGGAATTTTTACCGTTTTACGGACTTCTAACGACATGTTAAATTCAAACAAAATAAACAGATTACCCGCTTTTATTCAAAAATCCGGCTTAAGTAGATCAACTATTTACCGGCTAATCAAAGAAGATTCAAAATTCCCACAACCGATTAAATTATCTACCCGCGCTATTGGCTTTCTTGAAATTGAAGTTGATGCTTGGATTGCTGGCA
>CAIMDR010000089.1 GCA_903839795.1 uncultured Methylococcaceae bacterium
CGTTATGTTATCCGTGCCTTTTGCACTGGTCGGTGGTATCTGGTTACTGTGGTTTTTGGATTACAACGTTAGCGTGGCGGTCGGTGTCGGCTTTATCGCTTTGGCTGGCGTCGCGGCAGAAACCGGTGTGGTCATGTTGATTTATCTGGATCATGCTTATCGGGAAAAGCAAAAACAATGCCTTGACGCTGGTCGGGCTTTCACTGAAGCCGATCTTTACGCAGCATTGATGACTGGCGCAGCCGAACGCCTGCGACCCAAAATAATGACCGTCACCGCCATCATGGCAGGACTTTTTCCTATCCTGTGGAGTTCCGGCACCGGTTCTGAAGTCATGCGCCGTATCGCCGCACCCATGGTGGGTGGTATGGTGTCATCAACACTGTTGACCTTGATCGTCATTCCGGCACTTTATGCGTTGTGTAAACAATACGCCATTAAAAATAATGCCGATAAAAGCGTATAAGGGAAGTTTCAAAATATGAGCAGGGGGGTATTTATCTAATAAAATCTCCCCGATAGGATGGCTTCTTTGAACGGTTCAGGTGACCGCATTCCAGCGGTTTGGGTGGCAGCTTTTGGAATACGCAGACCTGATTAAAAAGGGATGCGACCCTTTTTTTCTGGGGTCTGACAATAGATGACCCCATTGATGATTTTTCTGAAAATACCCTTGTATAAATTATCCGTCACAGCCATAATGATTAAAACAATCATTTTAACCATTACGGATTGAATACAATGATCAATATGACGTCAACAGAAGCCAAAACACATTTTGGTGCATTACTGGATATGGCTCAACGCAACCCAGTGACTATTGAGAAAAAAGGTCGCCCCGTCGCAGTCATACTCTCTGATAGTGAATACAAGGCTTACCAACAGTTAAAACTACAAGTGTTGCAAAACGATTTAAATGCCGGCATTCACCAAGCCGACCAAGGACTATTGATTGATAGCGACACTGCTTTTAATGGTCTCATTTAAAGCCGCATCATCATTATGGCAAGCGCAAGGTTTACTCCACTGGCTCTAAACGATTTAAAAGAAATACGCGATTTCATTGCCAAAGATAAATCCGGAATTGCGTCCCAATATATGACAATGCTAAAGCAAAAATGCGAACTATTAGCAAGTTCGCTCGGGCTTGGGGTTCAGATAGAAGAATACTGCAAACTGTATAAATTCCCAGTCGATTCGTATTTAATTTTTTATCGCCCGTCGCAAACAGGCATTGATGTTATACGTATCCTTCACGGTAACAGAGATATTGATAGTATTTTTAATTCTCAAAGATAAAGCCACATCACGTACACACTAGAAGTGTGTGATTATTTGTTTAAATACCACTCTATTGCCTTAACGATCCCTGTCTCAAAATTCTCATCATTAATGCAAATATGTGTTTTTAATAAGGGGTTTGACCCTGAGGTATTCAAAAGCGGTAAACCCTACCACTTGATTTTTTTTAACGTTACTCCGACCCCAGTTATTCTTTTTATTTGCTACGTTTCAATTCATAACGCCGATAAGGATTACGTTTGATTTCATAGTACATAGTATCTGGCGCTAGATCCAATCCATTTGGCCAAACTAATACACCATTATCAACTTTAGCGCAACTCACCAAGTCGTCGTTTTGCAAAGGTTCAAAAACACCTGTACAAAAAGAACGATCAATATGCAAAACACCAGAAAGACCATCGGCAAAGCGAATAGCCAACTCACGCCCAGCAATATATTTCACCTCTAACACATCCCAATACATAACAGATTACCCACTATTTTAAAGGGTCAATGGGATTTGGATGTTGATTAGCTTGGCACAAATCCCAATCAGCCAACAATTCTGCTTGATGCAATTCTGCCCAATCTAAAACCAACTGGGTAGCTCGACGGGGCAAACTACCTTCACTTATACATAATTCGCGAATATTAACAGTTGCCTTATACTCCGCATAACTGGTGTGAAAATGAGGCGGCGCATGCTCATCCCAGAACATTTGAATGACAATTCCGTAAAACATACTAATGGTAGGCATCAGAAACTCCAGATATAACAATTGTGGACATTATATTATAAGTACTTAATAAACTACAAAGGACTGAATGATTACATGTTTACATATCCATGCGACGTAATACAGTGCACTATTACGCCCTACTACTTATTTGATGCAAATAGGCTTGATTAAAAAAGGATGCGCCCCCTTTATTCCGCAAATCTTAGAGCCGTCATCCCGGCAGGGATCGCCGGGATCCGTACGCCCGTAAGGGCGTGCTATTAATACGGTGAAAGTCCGTATCAGAGAAAGCCAAAATCTCTGTAGTTGAAAGTAACTGCGTCACCGTGAGGTGGGGTGGAGAGTAA
>CAIMDR010000090.1 GCA_903839795.1 uncultured Methylococcaceae bacterium
CTACCAATTGTTCCTGAGCGATATTGACCCCGCCTGTTATCTTTTTAGTGGATTGACAACCTAAACCCAACGTAGCCAACAGGATAAAAAGCAACACGGTTATGGGTGTATTTTTATGATTCATTATTATTCTCCTAAATTAACAAAAATCGCATTAAGGAAGGAACGTGCATGAAATAACTTGACCGTTTATATCCCCTCACCCCAGCCCTCTCCCGGTGGGAGAGGGAGCAAGATGCCGACGGTATTTCATGCGCATTCCTAAGTTGTTGCATCATTGTCCGGAAAAAATTCAAGTAATAAACTGACATTTTAAATTAGGAAAATAAAGCTGTATGACCACTGTTACCTTGATTTTCCCTCATCAACTTTTCGCCAACCATCCTTGCATTGTAAAAGATCAGGCTGTTTATCTCATTGAAGAATGCCTGTTTTTCAAGCAATACCATTTTCATCAGCATAAACTGGTATTACATCGGGCCAGCATGAAAAAATATGCCCACTTTTTAGATCAACTCAATGTAACGGTGAACTATATTGACAGCCAAAATGAGTTAAGCGATGTCAGGAAGTTGATCAGTCACCTGGCGCAACAAAACATTAACAGCATACAGTTTGCCGATGTTGCCGATAACTGGTTAAAGCCCCGAATCAAAAGCGGTTGCAACTCACATAACATCAATATGACTGAAACGGCATCACCGAATTTTTTAAATACGCTTGCTGACGTAAAACCCTTTTTCGATAAAAAGAAAACTTATTTTCAAACAGCTTTTTATATTGAGCAGCGCAAGCAACGGTTGATTTTATTGGATACAGGCGGACATCCGCTCGGAGGTCAATGGACTTTTGATGCAGACAATCGCCTTAAGTATCCAAAAAATGACAAGCCGCCCGTCGTCACTTTTGCAAAAGACGATAGCCCTGTCAAGGAAGCCAAGTCTTATGTAGAGAAATATTTTTCCAACAACTATGCCGGTACGGAAAATTTTATTTATCCAACCGACCATGCCGGCGCTTCTCTCTGGCTGGATGAGTTTTTAGAAACGCGTTTTGAAAAATTCGGCAGTTATGAAGATGCGATGGTAGGAAACGAACATTATTTGCATCATTCCTTGTTAACGCCCATGCTGAATATTGGCCTGCTTTCTCCACAACAAATTATCGATAGGGTTTTACAAGTAGGTGACAACAAAAATATCCCCTTGAATTCTTTAGAAGGCTTCATCAGGCAAATTCTGGGCTGGCGCGAGTTTATCCGGATTGTGTATGAACGGGAGGGCGGCAATCAACGGACTAAAAATTTCTGGGGTTTTGAAAGAAAGATTCCGGACAGTTTTTGGCTGGGTACAACGGGGATTTTCCCGGTCGACAATGTAATACAAAAACTACTGCAAACGGGCTACAGCCATCATATCGAACGGTTGATGGTCATGGGTAACTTTATGCTGCTTTGTGAGTTTCATCCTGATGAGGTCTATCGCTGGTTTATGGAAATGTACGTGGATGCCTATGATTGGGTGATGGTGCCTAATGTCTATGGCATGAGCCAATTTGCGGATGGCGGTCTGATGACGACCAAGCCCTATATCAGCGGAAGTAATTACCTGCTGAAAATGAGTGACTATCCAAAAGGCGCCTGGACTGAAATATGGGATGGCTTATTCTGGCGCTTCATGCATGTGCACAGGGAGTTCTTTTTGAAAAATCCACGGATGGGCATGCTGGTAAAAATGTTTGATAAAATGTCGGAAGAGAAAAGAAATAAACACATCGCTGTTGCAGAAAAATTTCTAAAGCAACTCAATGAATCATAAATTAATCATTGGACTTTTATGATTCTTATTTAGCGGGAATTCTATAACTCAATCTTCAATTTTTTAATTCTTGATTTCGGGAATTTCAGCGATAACAAACACTAGGCGTAGGCCGGAATAAGACCACCCAAGCCTGTCCTGAGCGTATCGAAGGGCGTAGCGCGTGGTGGCGTTTCCGGCAACTCCTCGCACAGAGTGCCGGAAACGCTTATTCTCGCTTACGCTCGAAAAGCCTTATTCCGGCCTACCTCTATTGGCCGTTATGTTACTGGTTATCCAGGATATATAAAGTCAAGGTAAAAAAACTTGAAGATCAAGTATAACAATAGGCTTATCAAATTGTCCTGTTTTACTTGACCGTTACAAAGTTGACGGTAAGTTGGTTGTTAACGATTTTTATCATAGTCATTAGGCCAGGATCGCTACAATAAATAGAGTAACCTCAGTGTGCGTGCTGTTCGAGCTTTTTAATACATTTACTTTTTATTTTCTGCTGAGCCACAGCAACTTGATTTACTCACCACCCAGGACAATTAAATGACCGCGTCATCTCAAACAAAATCAACAACGCTTATGCCCAAAGTCACCTGCTTTCATGATGGTGAATGTCCCATCTGTAATGTTGAAATCAAAGCAATGAAAAAACTCGATAAAGAGGGCAACATTAATTGGGTGGATATTAGCCAAGACAAGGTTGCATTGGCAAAAGCGGGATTGACCTATAAACAGGCAATGGATCGCATGCACGTCATCGACGAGAACCAGCAATTACAATCGGGCGTACTCGGATTTTTACAAGTTTGGAAGCAGCTTCCTTATTACCGCCGCATCGCGCCAATTATCGAGAACGTACCTTTGCTGTTGCCGTTGATGGAATTTTGCTATCGTATTTTTGCCAGATATCGTTTGCCGCTTACCGGAAAAAAGCAACTCAAAGAATAGATATTCTAATGAATAAGGGCTGTGTAGTTTAGATTCATCCGGCAGCAACAGGCCAATCGGCTGCGTCGACCGAATCCAGAGGCAAATTTTGCATACCGCCTTGCCACTTGTTTATAAATAGCCCGTCCGGATCGTATTGGCGGGTTTGTTTGTCCAGATCGAAATGCCGTTTTCCGCGAGGATCAGCGCCAACTCCAGCCAGATATTGCCAGTTACCCCAGTTGGAAGCCACATCATAATCCAGCAGTTGCTGCTCAAAATAGGCCGCACCATAACGCCAGTCCACGGCTAATTCATTGACCAGACAACTGGCGACGATCTGGCGGCCGCGATTGGACATAAAGCCGGTTGTATTAAGTTGTTTCATACAAGCGTTTACCAGTGGATACGGCGTGTTGCCACTGCACCATTTTCGAAAGCGTTCCGGGTAAAAACTGGTTAAGGGTTTTTGTTGCTTGATACCCTGAAAAGCAAACAGCCGCTTCCCATAAAGAGGGGCATACCATTGAAAATAGTCGCGCCATAACAATTCAAAAAACAGCCAGTAGGTTGATTCGTTCGCGCCGGAATTTTGTTCGTAGTTGTTAAGATTGAAACAAATTTGCCGAACTGAAAGATTACCGTTAGCCAGCCAGGGCGAAAATTTACTTGAATTTTCCCAGCCATCCAGTTCATTGCGCTGTTCTTTGTAGTGACTTGCGCGACCCGAAGCAAAATAATCCGTTAGCTGCTTTAACCCGGCTGTTTCCCCGCCATGGAAAATGATTGCCTGCTCAGCTTCAGAAGTCAATTTTAAATAGTCCGGAAAACGACTTAACCAGTCTGTTTTCAAAACCGGACTGGATGGCAGAAAGTCAACCGGTGGAAGTGGTTGGTCGACCGGCAATTGCGCTACGGCGTTTTTAAACTGCGTAAAGGTGTTGGGTAATTTTGCCAGCGGAAAAGGCAATTGATCCAGGCCATACAAACTAAAAGTATCTGTTTCAATAAACTGTACTAAGGGCAATTGTTTTTGCAGGGCTAACCCCTGTTGATTTTCATAGTAACCGGTTTGGCGACTGCGATAAATCAACGAGACTTTATGCGCACTCGCCAGTTTGCTGATAGCGTTGACGGGCGCTTCAAAACA
>CAIMDR010000091.1 GCA_903839795.1 uncultured Methylococcaceae bacterium
GGCGAATTGGGTGCGGATGTTACGGTTGTGCGTAATGATCAGGTGACCATCGCGGATATAGAAAAGTTGGCATCGGATAAAATCGTCATTTCCCCCGGCCCTTGCACACCTAAAGAAGCCGGTGTATCGGTTGAAGCCATTTTAAAATTTGCCGGAAAATATCCTATACTGGGCGTTTGCCTGGGACATCAAAGTATCGGTTATGCCTTTGGCGGCCATGTTATCCATGCCAAACATATCATGCATGGCAAAACGTCGTTGATTCACCATCACAATCTTGGCGTGTTTAAAGGCTTGTCTAATCCATTCACCGCAACCCGTTATCATTCTCTGGTTATCGAACAGGCCACGTTACCTGATTGCCTCGAAATTACGGCGTGGACACAAGATGACGCAGGTAATTTGGATGAAATCATGGGTGTCAGGCATAAAACCCTGGATATCGAAGGCGTACAATTTCATCCGGAATCCATTTTGACGGAACATGGCCATGATTTGCTGAGGAATTTTTTGGAAAGGTGAAAAGACCACTATTTTACGCTCCAGTGTATGAACGCTAAATGGTCAAGGCTCTATACCTTCAGGGAGAAAAAACCATGCTAAAGCAGATGACTATTAACAACTTGACCGTATTTTCAACGGCAGATCTTAAATTTGGACGTAATCTAAATGTGATCGTTGGTGAAAATGGCGCAGGTAAAACACATTTGCTTAAGATGATTTATTCAGTGTTGTCTGTAAGCACTGAAGAAGGGCGCAAGCCGAAAACAACATTACCGACTAAATCGGTTTTGCAAACGCGGCTTGCCGACAAATTGGTTAATATTTACCGGCCTGAGTCATTAGGTCGTCTTGCGAAGAGAAAACAAGGGCGTGAGCGATGCGATATTAGCTTGGTGTTTGAACAAAGCGATTGGGATATAGCGTTCAGCTTTGCCAGCAACAGCAAATCTGAGGTGAGTATCGAAAAGTTGCCGAATGCTTGGATAGATGTTTCGCCCGTGTATTTACCAACACGAGAATTGCTAACCATATATCCTAACTTCATTTCGGTTTATGAAGGACACTATCTTGAGTTTGAAGAAACCTGGCGAGACACCTGTTTATTACTCGGCGCATTAATTCAAAGAGGCGCAAAGGAGAAGCGAATTCGAGAGCTTCTTGAGCCTTTAGAAATAGCGATGGGCGGGGCAATAGTGCTTGATAGGAATGGGCGCTTTTATTTAAAAACCGATAACGGTAGCATGGAAATGCCATTGGTTGCCGAAGGCTTGCGCAAATTAGGAATGCTTGCACGTTTGATTGCAACAGGCGCGTTGCTCGACAAAGGCTACCTGTTCTGGGATGAACCTGAGGCCAATCTCAACCCGGTACTCATCAAACAAGTTGCAAAAAGTATTTTGGATTTGTCTGACTCAGGCATTCAAGTTTTTATTGCTACGCACAGTCTTTTCTTGCTGCGGGAACTTGAAATATTGCTATCTGATCCAGTTCGTAAAAAAATTAACGCAAAGTTCTTTGGGCTTCATCAAACCGATGAGGGCGTTAGAATCGATCAAGGCTCCACTGTAGACGACATAGGCGATATAGCTGCCTTAGACGAAGAGCTGGCACAATCCGACCGCTTTTTGGCAGTCGATTGATCATGCAGCGTTTTAATGTAGATGGCTTAAATTTTGATTTTCCTGATGATTGGCAAGTTGGCAAATACGATGACTGGTCATTTTACCGAAATCAGTTTATAACTATAAAAGACGGTATCAAGTCATTGGATTTGTTGGCAGTTGACCCTAATAAAACCGCTTGGTTAATCGAAGTTAAAGATTATCGCCTCCATCCACGCACAAAACCATCCGCTTTGGGCATAGAAGTAGCGCACAAAGTTTTTGATACCTTGGCGGCAATCATTCCGGCAAAAATTCATGCAACCCATTCTGATGAAAAGCAATTAGCCTGTGCCGTATCTGCTTCACGTAAGTTGAGAGTAGTCTTGCATCTTGAGCAACCAGCGAAGCATTCAAAACTGCGTCCACGCGCCATCAATCCGGCAGATGTACAGCAAAAAATACGGCAATTGCTAAAACCGGTTGATGCGCATCCACTGGTTGTTGAGATGAAATCAATGAGAGCGCTTGAATGGCATGTGGGTTAACGGACGAATAAGATTTGATAACGACTGAACATGGAATAAAGAATAATTAAAAATTCCCCTGGATTTATTTAAAATGCACATACAAAAAGCTTTACAAAAACTGCTTGATAAGCAAAACCTGACCGCCGATGAAATGCGCGATGTGATGCGTTTGATCATGTCAGGCAAAGCGACTGATGCACAAATCGGCGGTTTTTTAATCGCGTTGCGTTGCAAAGGCGAAACCATAGACGAGATTGCCGCCGCTGTTGAAGTGATGCGCGAATTGGCCAGCAAGGTAACCATCACCGGCGAGCATGTTATCGACACCTGCGGTACTGGCGGCGATGGCGCAAATACGTTTAATATTTCCACCACCTGCGCTTTTGTGGTGGCAGCGGCGGGAGGGCAAGTTGCCAAACACGGCAATCGTTCGGTGTCCAGTAGTTGCGGCAGCGCGGATTTGCTGGAAGCGGCGGGCGTTAATCTGAATTTAAGTGCTGAACAAGTGACGCAATGCGTTAATGAAATTGGGGTCGGGTTTTTATTTGCCCCCAAGCATCACGGTGCCATGAAGCACACCATTAATGTGCGTAAAGAAATGGGCGTTAGAACCCTGTTTA
>CAIMDR010000092.1 GCA_903839795.1 uncultured Methylococcaceae bacterium
AACATTGCAAAATCAGGGAACGGCTTTGTTGTCGATCAGGGTCGCCGGGTACTAACCAATGCCAGCCTGATCTCAAGTTCCAAAGGTGATGTCTGGGTACGAAACGGCTGGGGAAAAATTCGTAAAGCGCGGGTAGAGAAAATCCTGCCTGACCAGGGCTTGGCTTTGTTGCGTTTTGAAACGCCCTATCCTAAGGAATGGAGTTTACCCAAGCAAACTTTTACAGTACCCGAGGGAGTGCGTTTTTGTTTCGTGCTGGGTTTTCCTGTGACTGATGAACTGGAAAAAAGCTATCCGATACTTGCACCTGGCGTAGTGGTTCGGGCAGATACCGGTTACGGTGGCTTGATGCAAGTTACCAGTTCTTTGGGCTCTGATAACAGTGGCAGCCCGGTATTTGATAGCTCGGGAAAATTTATCGGCCTGACGCTCGGCAAACAGGAGCCGCTGAAAGGCATACTGGACAGGGACGCCTTGTTGGGTAAAGGTACCTTCGCAGTTCGTGCCGATGGCTTACAAAAACTATTGCCAGACTCTGTCCAAACCGGGAAAAAAATGGCTAAGAACAAAGCTGTTAAAGGAACGCCGTCAGTTGAAGAGTTATACGAAAAGTTGCTTCCTGTGGTAGTAATGATAGTTGTGCCAAACTAAGCAAGCATAAAAAAACCGCGCCCGAGGGCGCGGTTTTCTATCATCTATTGCTAGTCGACGTTTATGGCAGCTTGTTTACACGTGGTTTGTGTAGATAAGTTGCCAATGGATCATAAGGATCATTTGGTGCCTTGAACTGGGCAAGATAAGCCGCAGTTGCATCAATGTCCTGAGCGCCGCCCACACGATTGGTGCCCAAGTTAAACACCGAGAAATTATCTCCACCGGTAGCCATAAAGCTGTTTACAGTGACCCGGTAAGTGTTTGCTGAACTCACTGCACCCGCAGTAACAATCTGATCAACATTTACAATGGCACCGCTGTTGTCATAGGTGGTTAGATATACATTCTG
This sequence comes from uncultured Methylococcaceae bacterium, assembly GCA_903839795.1. Lineage (GTDB taxonomy): Bacteria > Pseudomonadota > Gammaproteobacteria > Methylococcales > Methylomonadaceae > Methylobacter_C. Next base: position 1,004 of record CAIMDR010000092.1, read on the forward strand.
AATTTTGGCACAGTTAGCACCGCCCGCACTCCAAGAAAAGGAAAAACCGTTGGAAGGTTGCATGACCCGAGTGGCAATTTGGTTATTAACACCGCTAGAAGTTACACAACTACTTCCTGGAAACTGCATTTCCAAAACGTCTTTAAGCTGCTGAGCAGTAATTGTCATGGTGACCATGTTGTTACCGAAAGGCTGGACGGTAAAAGCATCGCCATAGGTCAGGTCGTAAGGATAAGTTGCTGCCTTATTGACATAATCCGCACGCACACCGCCATTATTGGTGAAGGCGATTTGAGCACCGCCAAAAGCAGTAGGTGAAGTAGCGGCCAACATGGAATCAGCAATCAGATCGCCTGCCGGTTTCTCACCGGTAGTTCCAGTCGCAGGGCTCACTGCCGACATTTCGGCATTAGCTATTTTGCCAGTGATGGTCGCAACCACTTGATTGGCAACCGGAGAGATATTGGTGTTATAAGCATCGACTATGCTCTTGATAGTTGCATCGGGCGTGATGGCAACATTAGTGCGGTCAACTACCGTATTATGGTAAATCGCGTTAGTTACATCACCCGTTTTATTATCAATACTCAAGTCGATATTGGTTAAAACCCGACCATAATTGCCCGCTTGGGTTACCGGAATGCTTCTGCCTACACTATTTTGCAACATACAGGTATAACCTGTATGCGTATGGCCTGAAACCACTACATCGACCGCATCATCCAAACCTTTGATAATGTCACGCAACGGTT